>JBBISZ010000007.1:2522-21720 GCA_037441045.1 Deltaproteobacteria bacterium
AAGCAAAATTCTGGAGTAAGTCAAAGGCAAAGAGTGCCAGGTACTTTTTCATTCCAAATAAAAGAATTTGACAATAATCAATACTTAAACTAATATTATGTCGCTATGAAGAAACTACTTATTATATTACCGTTTTTGTTTTTTCTTCTGTTCGCCTGTTCAGAGACTACAGAGATAAATGGAGTCCCTGTCTCTTTTGCAGGATTTGACAGGAGCGTGATAGTTACCCTTAAGCAGACCGAGGTAGAACTTGATGGTACAGGTTCATATGATCCAGATTCTGATCTCTTGAATTACAGATGGAAGATTGAATCAGTACCAGAAAAGAGCAACGTTTCAGATGTAGCAAATTATGACAGACCAATAGCCTCATTTATTCCTGATGTAGAAGGGGACTATGTTTTTTCGCTCACTGTAGATGACGGACAATTTATTTCGAATAAGGATATTGTTGTAATTACTATCATAAGCAAGTAGAGGAAGGGAATGAAAAGAAAACCAGCTTTTTACACCATTTTTTTATTTTTGATCTTCTCACTTCTTATGTGTTCTTCTCTATTTGCTCAGGAGTTTGCCTCTCCTTCAGGGGACCGGGAGGTTATAAGTGTAGATAAAGATCCTGCAAAATATTTCTTGTTAAAGCCTGGATCAGAGTTAATATTCAAAATTACCGGTCCATCTCCAATAAAGATTTATGGCAGGATATTAAATCCTGCAAAGGCAGGGAATGCCTCTCTTATGGTAAATCAGGGTTCATCTCTAATTGGGGCAATGCTAATAACTCCAAAAGCGTCTTCAGATTTACTAACCAAAGGAAAGATAAGTGTCTCTCAGGTCTCTATTCAGGAGTTTAATGTCTCTGATGGTGAGCAACAGATAAAGATTAAATCCTCAGCAAAATCTCCTGAGGTAATTGTCGCTGTGGAGGTAATGGCAAAGAAGGGTTCTGAGCAGTCTATTGAGCTTGTGCCTCTTGTTCCACTTGCACCTCTTGTTCCTCCAAAGAAGGAGGAAACGCCGGCGAAGGGAATAGAGTTGGTTCCACTTGTTCCATTGACACCTCCCGTGAGCGGACAGCCAAAAAAAGAAGAGAAACCGATTGTTGAGAGCCCCGTGGAGAAAGGGACAGAAAAACATAGGGAGATTTCTGCAAAGCCGGTGGATTCTGGATCAAAGAAGGTATCTACAGGGATTTCAACTGTGGTTGAGACAACTCAGAAAACAGAGATAGAGGATAGACACCTTTTGACAGGAATTGATGTGGGTTTACTTCTACCGATGCAGAGCTTAGGTGGTCCTTTTTTTAATGCTGATTTTAGTCTTATATATTATCCCGTAAAATCCAACCGTGCTTTTGGATTAGGAATAAAGGCTGGTTTTCATAATCTCAATATTGACATTGTGGATGGTGGAGGAAATGTTAATTATTCAATGAGTGCCAGTATTATTCCATTGAACTTTTTGCTTTCATATTCTATTCCGATATCTGGTAAAGTTTTATCAGATATTTTTATAGGCGGTGGGGCAACTATTGTTTTAGCAGAACTGAGTGGAAAAAGAAATAATTCCTCTCATTCAGGTTCAGCCATATCCCCATCGATTGATCTTGGTGGATCCGTTTTGTATAGAATCAACAAAAACAATAGCATAGGAGGTAAGGTGGGTTTTGTTCTGGGGAGGGCTTCTACAGACTTTGTAAGCGATCTTGATGTTGGAGGTATATCCGTTCTGGGTTGTTACAATTTTACTTTTTAAAATGGAGGATTTTAAGATATGAAAAATGGAAGGCTTATTATTTTACTTTTAGCAGTATTTTTGATTCTATCCTGTGGAGATTCCAAGATTGAGGTTCAGAATACCTTACTGGTTCTGGATACTTATCCTTCTAATGGTGCCGAGATAAATGCAGATTTAAATAAAATTATGGTCTTTTTCTCCTCTGCTGTGGATGAGAATTCTCTTACTGCTGATTCATTCAAATTGGAGCTGGTAGGTTCTGTCGACATTAAATCCTCCGGGGTGGCTGTGAATATCTCAATTGGCAACATCCCTGATGATAAAAGTATGGTTGAACTTATTATAAATGAAACACCTCTTACAAATGGGGCTGTATATAGACTTTCAATAGATTCAGTAAAAGCAACCAATGGAGCAGCTCTTGCACAAAAGTACTACAGGTTCTTCGTTGTAAAAAATAAGTGAATTGTACTGAATTCAAAAGTTTGATCAGAGATTATTTGAGGGGAAGGCTTACTGACCCCAGAAGGCTGGAATTTAAGGAACATCTTCTCTCCTGTGAATATTGTAAGCGCGATATAGGAGATGAAATCGCCAGATCGATGACAGAGGATCAGATAGAACCCAGAAAAACTGACAATCAGAGATACATGCTCTATTTTGTGCTTTTTATCCTGCTGGTTTTTCTTGTGGTTGTTAGTATTCAGTATATGAGACTCAGGGAGTATCAGGTAGGTGAGATGAATCCTGTATCAGAGGAACAGAGTTTGAGACTCAGGGAGTCTGTCAACAAAAATAAAGAATTGGTAAATCGGAATGAAGATAATAAAGGTGCAGTGGCAAAATCGAATGATGAGGAAGAAAAAGAAAATTCAGAAGATAGTAATGTAGAGGATTTCTCAGCATATACAAGATCAGAACTTCTATCAAGAGTTGAGGAATGCAGAAAGCAGAATGATTATCATTGTATATCCAGTGCATCAATCCAGCTGGTAAAGAAGAGCACTGATAATGAGAGAAGAAAGTATAGACTTATGGCAATAGAGGCGCTCGTAGAGATGGAGTCATGTTCCGCTGCAATGCTGAATATTATGATGTTGTTCAAAGAGAACCCCGAGATAAAAGAGATACATCGTGCACATTTTTTAAATGCAAAATGTTATTTTAAGGAAAAGAATTTTTCTGAGGCGCGAAAGATTTTAAATATGATTGAAAAAGATGCGACTGAATTAAAAGAGGACATAAAGCAACTTAAAACAGAAATAGAGAAAGGAGAAGAGGATGGAAGGAAGGCCAAACCAGAAGGAATTCAAGATTGAAATAGGGCTGGATGATGATGTGGCTCAGGGAGTCTACTCCAATCTTGCCCTTATAAATCATAGCGAGAATGAATTTATTATTGATTTTATTTTTGTGCAACCACAGCAGCCCAAGGCGAAGGTCAGATCAAGGGTGATTACGAGCCCTAAGCATATTAAAAGATTTGCAATGGCTCTCAATGAAAATATTGCAAAATATGAGGCGAGATTCGGGATAATCGATATTGGTTCCGCGCCTCAGGATCCAACTACATATCAATAATCTCATAACAAAATTACAGGAGGACTTATGTTTTTTAGGTTTATTTATCTGTTTTTTATTCTTATGATTTCTGGCACACCTGCATTTGCAAAGAACGAGAAGCCAAAAGATGAGAGGCTTGTATATCTTGAGGCGATGAAGGAGGAGATAAACAGGACCATTAAAGAGTTGAGCCAGAAAGATTTCCCACAGATCTACTTTGTGAGTTATAGTATTAATTTTGTCGAGACCTATGAAGTAGGTGGAAGATTTGGGACCGTATATTCGGTAAGGGATGAGAGATTTGGGATGGCTGATGTAGATGTAAGAGTCGGTTCTTATGAATATGATCATTCATCAGATAAGGGGCTGGAATTTGAATTCAGCTGGTCACCTTCCGAGTATAGGACCTCCAACATGGTTCCACTCAATCCCGATAAGAACGCAATTAGAAATGTACTCTGGCTGCTCTCAGACAATGCATATAAAGGCAACGCTGCTCAATATCTGAAGAAAAAAGGGAAGGCAATATATGAAGTGGAAGATAAAGAGAAGAAGGACAGTTTCTCAAAAGAGGATAAGATGAGTTATTACGGGGAGCAGTTGTTTATTAATTTTGATAAAAAGAAATATACAGAAATTGTTCGCAGACTATCATCAATGTTTGTAGAATATCCCGAAATCTTTGATTCTGATGTAAAAATTAGAGCCGAAAAGGTGACACGCATTCTGGTAAATTCTGAAGGGACAGAGGTTGTAATGGATAAAATCTATTACTCTTTTGTTGCCAATGCTTTTTCAAGGGCGGATGATGGAATGTTGCTACAAAATGATAAATCTTTTTACTCAACAGTCTCAGAGAAATTTCTGGATGAAAAGAGGATGATCAAGGAGATTGAAGATCTCATAAAAGAGCTTCGGGATCTAAGAAAGGCACCACTATTTGAGCCTTATACCGGACCGGCAATACTTGAACCTGAGGCTACAGGCGTATTGTTTCACGAGGCGATAGGACACAGACTTGAAGGAGATCGTATGAATGATCAATCTGAGGGACAGACTTTCAAAGACAAAATAGGGCAGAAGATACTCCCTGATTTTATTACAGTATATGATGATCCAACAATGAAGGAGTTTAAGAATACTACACTCAACGGCTTCTATGAGTACGATGATCAGGGAGTTAAGGCGCAGAAAGTAACTCTTGTGGAGAAGGGTGTACTTAAAAATTATCTACTCTCCAGAAAGCCAGTCAAGGGTTTCAATAAGAGTAACGGACATGGAAGGGGAGGTATCTACGGTAAACCGATGTCTAGAATGGCAGTTACTCATGTAGTAGCAGAAAATGCAGTACCAATAAGTGAATTGAAGAAGATGTTAATAGACGAAGTTAAGAGGCAGGGTAAACCTTATGGTTTGATCATAAGAAATATTAAGGGTGGTTCTACCAATACCTCGACATTCGGTTATCAGGCATTCAATGGCGTTCCCCGTTCAGTTTATAGGGTGTATCCTGATGGAAGAGAGGAGCTTGTAAGGGGAGTTGAGATGGTTGGGACACCTCTTGTTACAATAAGTAAAATTATCAAAGCATCTGATGATTACAGCGTCTTCAATGGTTATTGCGGGGCAGAGTCGGGCTACATCCCCGTATCTGCAATAGCTCCTTCTGTATTGATTTCTGAAATAGAACTCCAATCGACGATGAAATTTAAAGAACGTCCACCAATCTTGCCATCACCTTGGGCAAAGAAGAAATAATATAATTAATAGCGGCAAACTAATGAATTTTAATTAAAACTTATTATCTCAGCCTATAGTTTTGTGTTTATAAAAATTTTACTATGCCATTAAATATGTCCAATAATAAGTTATAATAAAAGAGAGTACCAGTTACTTTATCCATTGTTCGCCAAGCATGGCTTTTTCTTAATACTGTGATATTAATATTAAAATCTAACAAACTGGAGAAGTAACACAAACCGCAGGTGCCAGGTACAATCTTGAGTTTTACTTACTGTGTTTTTGAAATTCTGTCATAAATAAAAGCCCCTAAGTCCCAATTTATTTAGTTTAGAATCAATAACGATCATATTTCCTTTACTTCTTTTATTAAGTTGCCTCATCAAATAATTTTGTGCTTCTAAATAGCTTATTCTGCAAACATTAATAATCAAAACTTTTTTAACAGATGTAGTCAATCCACACTATTTGAATTTTGTGGTTGAATTTTAAAATAATAGGGGTATCTCAGTTAATCAAATAGTAATCTGTCTATCTTTTGTTTCCAAATGACAAGATAGATATCGATTAGATTTTTAGAAAAGGAGTTAGATAGAAATAATCTTCCAGATTTGGGTTTTTAGAATTTGATCTTACTTATAGCTTGAGATTAAAAATCCTTTATCTCTATCAGCATTGCATCACTCTCACCCTGCCATCCAGGTGGATTATAATAAGTTCCCGCTATTAAGTAATAAGACATATCAGGCACTCTATAAATTGCGTTTACAGTGCAGTCAGGACACAGATACTCAGTGTTCACAATATTTCCAGATTTATCAATTTTTACAATTATTGCGTCTCCGATTGAACTGAATGGGTCATATATGTTTTCCATGATAACAAATGCTATATTGCCGTCTTCTGTCTCTGTTATTGCCTTTATTTCATCATCCTTCTCAGATCCAAACGTCTTTTCCCACAAAGGTTTTCCATCAGAATCGAGATAAATAAGGTAACCATCTCTTCCTCTGGTATTTTTATCTTTCTCTGTATATCCACCAACCACATAATTCCCATTTGATAACGCCCTGACTGCATATGCGCTCTCCATCTCCTTTGATCCAAAATTCTTCTCCCACAATGGAGTGAGATTACTATCAAATAAAGCCACAAACATATCAGCCCAGGTTGTTGTATTTACTACATTGACACCTGCCGCGATAATATTACCATTTGTCCCTTCGTCTACCGCATAAAATTCCTGATCATTATCCTCTGATATTATATACTTTTTTAAGAGCTGATGAGCGTTGGTCACAATATAAACAGCCGCATCATTGTCAGATGATGATGTAAATCCCGCAAGTGCAATGTTTCCACTTTTGAGCATCTTTGAGGCGAAGAACTGGAGATTATAAGTCTGGTTCTTATATTCAAGCGAATCTATAAATGACAGATCAGACTCATTAAATAGGGAGGTGAATCCGTTAAAAGAGCCCGATGAGCCTGTATATCCAGAGATAAATAGTCCTCCCTCGGTACATTCAATGCCAAAAGCCATATCAAATTCGGAATTGTTGTGGGTGGCATGTAGTGTCTTATCTCCAACTCTGGCGATAAAGAAATCGGAGCTGGAATAATCACTGTTATAAGAGTGACCTGCCAGAAATACTTCCTCTCCATTAAAACAGAGTGAGGTTGCCTCCTCGTTGTTCTCATTTCCGACAGATATCATCTCAGGACCTGTTCCACCGTCAACATCAGTATCTCCGCCATCTTCTATATCTGAAAAAACATCTTTATAGCCGCCGTCCTCATCAATTGAACCATCTTCACCGATGTCAGCACTTTCGATATCCTCTTCCACATCAGGTGAAATATCCATTACTACATCAAAGAATACATCTTCCAATTCAATATCATTATATACGGAGTCTCCCTGTTCATCTATGTCTGATTTAGTATCTGAAAGGACATCCTGTTGAATAATCACATCCGAAATAGTATCAGTTATATTATTTACTGAATTGCTCTCTTCAGATGAACAAGCGAACTGTGAAAGTGTTAACAGAGCCACAAATAAAATAACGAAAATTTTATTCATTATAACACCTCCTATTTCTTATACATTTTTATTCTTCCTTAATATTTTGTCAACATCTTTCTTGGAATTAGTGCATGTTTCAAAATTGTTTTATGTGCACAAAAAGCGACAATATAACACGCCTTGTTAATATAAATTTAGATTGAATATGTAATTTTTATATGCTAACATTATAAATATTATAGGAGGAAAAAATGAATAATAGATTATCTATTAAATTAGTGCTTTTGATAGTTGTTCTCTTTGCTTTACAATTCTTCGTTTTCTATTGTGGTGGTTCGGTGGATTCTCTTATAAACGATGTAGGCATACAGGATACATCAGTTAAATATTGCAAAAATTCAGTACAATGTAACTCTGATGAAGAGTGTAAAAACAATGTATGTGTAAAAAAGGAGACCACAGTCTGCAGAAACAGGACAGACTGCAAGTCCAATCAGGATTGCATAAATGGAAAATGTGTTGATATTGTAGAAGATGGTGGAATAGACGCAATAACAGATACGGGCGACACAGAAATTACAAATAAAGGAAAGATAAGTGCAGACCCGATGACAGTTGAGTTTGGAGCTATGAGATTTGGAGAGAAGAAAGAGAGTGTTGTTAAGGTAAAAAATATAGGTAATGCCGATCTTAAAATACTAAAAATAGAACTGGATGAAAAGACCGATACCTCAACTTTTGGATTTAAGACAGATTTTCAGTCCAACTCTATATTGAAGCCCAATGATGAGTTTACGATAACAGTTAGCTGCCAGCAGAATGATGAAAAGCCTGACAGTGGTGATCTGTTGATTGTTTCGGATGATCAGGATTTGTCTATTCTCAGGGTAAAGATGAAGAATAGTTATAAGGATGAACCTAATCTGATGGTAAAATATATCAATTCTAAAGGTGAGGAGATTACCTACCCTGATGAGAATAGTACCACAAATGAGGTTACAGTCGATATGGGGAATATCCCCCTCTCAGAAAAGAAGACACAGGCAATTAACATTATAAATTCATCAGAGGAAGGCATATTGAAGATCTCAGAAATAACATTTGATATTTACAACAACAATGATACAAACACAAACAAGTTTACAGCCATATTAAAAGAGAGCGTTGATGGGAACGAGGTTATACTTCCAAAATATCTTTCTGGTTCTGATTCTGTAGTGCTCATAGTTGATTATGTTGCAGATAAGGAAGCTATGGAGGATAAATACTCTGTTTCTATAAAGACAGGTGATCCAGATGTAAATAACGATAAAGATCCAAAAGAGGATGGACTTTTGATAATCAACCTCAAGGCTATGGCAGGATATAAAGATCCAGAACTTGCTGTCCTTGACCTGAATGATAAGGATATTCTCGCAAACGGTATAAATTTTGGTGAAGTTGAGAAGGGGACAGAGAAGAAGTCGTTGTTTAAGATATGCAATATTGGTGGCGGAGTATTAAAAATAGATAAATCGTCTGCCCTCATAAATGGCAATTTTACACTGAATCCATCTTCACTTGAGGCATCATTGACATACAGTCAGTGTATCAATAATATTGAGGTAATCTTCAATCCGTCTAATATTGGTAATATCAAAGATGTACTCAAAATCAACAGCAATGATCCCTCAAAGCCTGTTGCAGATCTGAATATAGAAGGCACCGGTATAAATTCGGAGATGAGGGTAAATCCGATGAGTGTGGATTTTGGCGATATCCTTCTCAACGCCTCTGCAACTCCAGTTAATGTTGAGATTAAAAATATTGGTGATGGTACCCTGCAAATCTTTGATATTAAACTTGGTGCTGGAAGTTCAAACGATTTTTCATTATCAAATCTTCCTCTTGTTTATCCCGTAAAGCTCAAACAGGACGAGACTATTAATTTTAATGTAGGGTTCAAGCCTACTTCACTTGGAGAAAAGAGTGGTGCAATAATTATAACCTCTTCCGATGCAGAGAATCTTACACTGAATATTAGCCTGAAAGGGAATGGAAGTAATTGTGATTCGGATCATGCAGATTGCAATAATGACCCATCAGATGGATGCGAGGTTGATCTAACGAATGATGTATCAAACTGTGGCGTATGTAACAATATATGTTCAGGTGATAATGCAAATATGATTTGCGAAAACAAGAAGTGCAAAATAGAGAGTTGTACTGGAACATATCAGGATTGTGATAATGTTGTATCAAATGGATGTGAATCAAACAAAATTGAAGATAAGTTAAATTGTAGTGGTTGTGGTAATATCTGTGGTTCAAACTCAAACTGTGTAAATGGCTCATGTCTTTGTGATACAGGATATTTGAATTGTGATAACGACTTTGCAACAAATGGATGTGAGGTGGATAAAAATAATGACCCAACGCATTGTGGTAGTTGCACAAATAATTGTGGTGAAAATTCTATATGCAATCAGGGAGTCTGCGGATGCCAACAGGATTATAAAAACTGTGATCAGAATATCGGTTGTGAGGTAAATATAAAGACAAATCCAAATCATTGTGGAGATTGCAATATAAATTGTGGGAGTAACGCATATTGCAATGATGGACTCTGTAAATGCAATGACGGATATGGCAATTGTGATGGCAATCCAGGTTGTGAGAAATATTTAATGTTTGATAAGAATAATTGTGGTGAATGTTTTAAGGTCTGTCAGAATCCACCAAATTCCTCAGGTTTATGTGATATGGGGCAATGTAAATTTACATGTTTTAGTGGCTACAAAGACTGTAATGGGCTATTTGATGATGGATGTGAGGCAAATCTAAGTACAGATCCCAACAACTGCGGAGTCTGTGGATTTAAGTGTGGAGATAACATGGAGTGTGTAATGGGTGGCTGTGTGTGTAAATTGGGTTTCGCAGATTGCAATGGAAACTTTGCCGATGGGTGTGAAGTTAATCTATCAAACAATAACAATCATTGTGGCACCTGTAATAACAGTTGCGGGAATAATGCCTTTTGTCAGAATAGTTCCTGCACCTGTAATACAGGGTATGCAAATTGCAACACATTGTGGTCGGATGGGTGTGAGATAAATATCTCAAATGATGTCTATAATTGTGGAAGTTGTAGCAATAATTGTACAACACTTCCAAATGTAGCATCTGCATCCTGCTCCAATTATAGTTGTGTAATAAACGATTGTAATGATGACACAGCCAATTGTGACGGAAATGTAAGTAACGGATGTGAGGTAAATCATAACAGTTATGCAAATAGTTGTGGAACTGCTGAAAATATGGGAGAGCTTTGCGGAGATGATGGCTCGCCGTCGCTTCCTACTTTTTCTGGACAAACTTCAAAATGGCTAAAATTTAAAGTAAAAGAATGCGACTCAGGTGTTTTCGCTGATAAATTGGCAGCAGTTATATCTCTGGATGTACCTTCTGCTCCACAGGATTATGATCTGGTTGTATATTTTGTATGCGGTGGATCAAGTGGAACTCTTCCACAGGGTCCAGGAATAGATGAGGCTATTGAAGTCTCCAAGGATGATGAACAATGCTGGCCCAGTGATTGTGATGATGCGTTTGATGTATATGTAGAGGTAAAATACATAGGTGGAGGTAAGAATCAGTGTTCAAATTGGAATCTTACAGTTACATCAAATGATGGCTGGTATTAGTTTCACATTATTTTTAAGTTTATCATTTTTCTATTATTATAGAAAGTCCATATTAAGTTTATCTTGATAAGTATTTTTAGATATTCAAAAGTAGATCGATTTTATAACTAATAAAGGCTAAATAAATTCTATAATATTAAAATAGCTTTATGAGTGATACTAAGAAAAAAGTTAGACTTTTAATTAGTTCCTGTCTACTTGGACATAAGACGAGATATGATGGAAATGACAATGAGGATCTGTTTCTGAAAAATGTTGCGGGCAGGTATATTGAATGGATCCCTATCTGCCCGGAGGTTGAGATGGGGCTCCCTGTTCCACGAGAGCCTTTAAGACTTGTTGAGAGTGGAACAGGTGTGAGTATGGTTACCAGAGAGAGAGGAATAGATCTGACTGAGAGGATAAATTCTTTCTCTTTGAATAAGATTGAAGAGATAAATAATTTCAATATTTGTGGTGCTGTGTTTAAGAGTAGATCTCCAAGTTGTGGTTATACAACTACAAAAATTTATAATGTAAAAGGCAATGTAATAGCAAAAGGCAATGGTCTATTTGTCCAGAATTTCATTGAGAAAATAAATCTTATTCCTCTGGAGGATGATGGAAGGTTGAGGGATGATAGACTGAGAGAAAATTTTTTTATGAGAGTATTTTTATTACATAGATGGAAGAGCCTGCTTGAGAAAGGACTTGCAAGGGAAAGTCTTTTAGATTTTCATTTAAGGGTAAAGTTAATACTTATGGCACACAGTATAAGTGAATACAGAAATCCTGGAAGAATGCTTTCAAACTTAAAAGGGAAAAAACTGGAAGATATTGCAGATAAATATATTTCTATTTTGATGAAAGGATTGTCGAAACCCGCTTCACCTGCAAGACATGCTAATGTGCTTTATCATATAATGGGATATTTTAAGAAAGAACTGGATAGGGAAGACAGAGAGGAGTTGATCGGGGTGATTGAAGATTATCGCAAAGGATATACTGGAATTTCTGCACCTCTGGTACTTATTAGACACTATATCAGGAAGTATAATGTTGAATATTTGAAGAGACAATTTTACCTTGAACCATTGCCGTTCGAATTGCGATTGAGGGACTGAGTGTATTCTGCTTATATAAATGAATAAATAAATAAATATCTGTTTTAATTTATATAACATCCTTAATTAACAGAAACATTATCTGTTTAACCATTACTCGTAGACTGTCGACCTTTTTATTACCAGTCTATCATTATACATCCGCAGCCGCCTTCGTCCGTACTTTCTTTTTGATCTTCGTTTGTATCAATATCTGCTTTTGGGCTGTCTTCAAGTTTAACATCTGTTAAGATAGCATCAGAGTTTGAGGAAGTATCAATCAACTGATAATCCGTTATAGAATCAACCTCAATATCAGGTAATTCATTATCTCCTGATGTGGAATCCATGACTGTTTCTGTATCTGACAAAACTTCAATACCACCATCAAATCCTGCATCCGGGGTGTTATTGTTCTCTATAAGTCTTTTTAATGTCTCAATTGTGCTTCCAAGCATAATTCTGTAGCTCTCTATCAACTCCGGGTCATGGGTATAATCTGTCCTTGATGAGATAATTTCACCAGGTATTTCCAGTAATTTCTTTGCATCATCAATTTTTCTTTGATCAATGCCACGTAACTCAGCCTCCGATACAAGGGTCTTTAAAAGGCTAAAGTACTCATAATCTTCAATACCTTCTCTTATCAACTCATATCTTATAGAAGGAACGGGCGGAGAGAGTTTTTCCCTTCCATCCGTATAATCTACTGATGGATAAATGAGCCTTCCATCACCGTTCCCCCATACCCTGTCAGGTTGGCCACACCTATAGCTCTCTGGATCCAGATAAGGGTTCTGAAGTCCATTTGTATCAATACAATCGTCCCAGTAATTAACTGACCAATAAAGGTAACCCGTAACATTGTACTTCCAGTTCATCCACAGGAGAATTCTATTTGGATATGGAGCTTTAGGACTTGTACATACATATAACCAGACCTCTTCACCGAGTTTCTGTCTTGGAAATGCCCATTCCTCGGAATATTGATCCAGAACTGGTGACCAGATATCTACATAGCCCAGGAGTTCTGATTCTGCCTGTTCTGTAAGAAGTCTTTTTAATTCTGGATTCATTCTTTTTATCAGGTCATTTCCGTATACCACCAAGTTATAATCTTTACTTACAGGCTCATCAAACCAGTAAGTATAAGCGTATTTTAATATATCAATCTCTTTTAGATGCTCTGTAATTGGTCTCATAATCCTGATAAAGAGATCCTCATATTCCTTACTCCCCCATTTGTGTCCAAATATGTCAACATCAGTGTTAACACCTTCCCATGAACCATAAGCAAATTGGTAGAGGGGTAATTTAAATGAATCAAAATTTAATACATTGAAGAGATAATCTGCTCTACGATCAAATTCTGAAAAATTTACATCCATCAATATTTCAGTCCCTGCTTTCTCAAAATCTCCATTGAATATCATATTTTCGTCAGAGTTCTTCTCTGAAAAGATGATATTATCAAACTGTGCATTTCCTGTTAATTCACAGTTTTCCGTCCATCTTCTACCAAAAAGGCGCACTTTTAAATAAGATGTATTCTGCCTTAGCAGAGATGAGTATATTTCCTGGCTCTCCTGTTTGAATTCACCTGTTCCTGACACCACAAAATCAATATTTGCGCCAGATATCCAGTTTTTATTATTATCATATTGATTAATAGAGACAAGATAGTCACTTCCTATTCCTGCTTGTGCAGTCCATCTGAGAGTATAACTTTTTTGGTTATCTACTTTTATATAGTTAAATGTGTAAGCATTTACACACTCGTTGTTTTTATCGTCAATAATTTCTATATAATGATTTAAACCACCCTGATCCTCTATAATTTTATAGCTACCACTCCACCCGCTCTGTGATATTTCCATATTATACCAATTATATATGAATGGATTATAAGGGGATAGGCGATGTTCCGAAAGGTCTTTAAGATACAGATCAAGAAGAGCTTTCAGCTTTTCAGCATCGCTGATGTTGTGGTATTGAGGGATAATACTCCAATCAAGTCCAATAGCAGTTCTGATAGAATGTTTGTATGGGAGTTCAAAATCCCAGACATTTACCATCAGTGGGACGACAATCTCTTTTTGTGAAGATGTCAAAAATCGCAGTTCACCACTATAAGAGCCATATTTTGAGTTTTGGGGTACTTTAATAATAATATAAAATGGTTGATTCTGATTTGAATTGAGTTTTATAGGAAGGTTTAAGTCTACAAGAGGATCTGGTACTTCTCCTTTATTTGAGGAGTAATCTGTTGGATATGTAATGTTTACATACATTGCCTTTTTAAGGATTATATTTGCCTTTCCAATTTTGTCCCCCTTATCTGTTAGAAGATCTGATATATATACTGAATCTATCTCTTCATCTATTTCAGGATTTAAGATTATCTGTGATAATTCATATTCTCCACCTGCAATATTAATTGTGACTTCATTAATGAATGGCGCAGATTCTGCAGGTAGTGATTTTTTATCTACCTTTTGCATAGAAGATGCCTGCCAGACCCTTATATTACTATTTTTGTAAATCCAATTACCATGTATGTTTTGCACAACTACATTTTCAACAAACTCAACATCATCAAAATATGCGTCTCCCATTAGCTCTCCCTCTTCTGTCCACATCACCGCATGAAGACTTATGCGGATCTTTCTTGCCTCAGGATGAAATGAATTTATAAAAATTGAAAGGTTCTTCCAGTTCGAGTCTGCCTCAAGTGAGATATCTGTATTATTATAAGCAATATGTGAATCGTCTGATCGGTACTGACTTATTGCTACGAGAATAATATGTTTTTCATTCGCTCTATACCATACACTGAATTTGTAGGATTTATTCTGTGAAATTTCTATATAATTTGAATTTCGGGCCGCAATATTGAGGGATGTACTATTATCATTTACATACATACAATAGTTTCCACTATGAGGATTGTCTGTAACAATAGAACCGCCGATCCATCCACTGCTGCCATTTTCAAAATCACCGTTCTGTATAAGGTTCTGTGCAAAAATATCTTGTGGATATATTGATAGTAAAAGACCAATTAATACAATTATTAGTTTCATTTGTTTTCGCCTTTCTTCTTTTTTTATTATTCTTCAACCTCTTCTAAATTGGGATCCTTTGGACAGCCTGTGTCAATCAGTATAAAATCTGCATAGTCGGCAACAACCTCTTTTTTGGTACCATCCCCGTCTGAAAGCACCCCTATTCCCATAAGAGGTGGTACATCTTCTTTCTCAAAGAATTTCTTGAAATCTTCATAGAAGTTTATCTCCTCTTTGAGCCATTTTCCAGCCTCATTTACCCTATCTTCTAACACAGATATGTGTAATTTGTTGATAAAATTTGAGTCCGCCGCCCTGAAATTAAAACCTTTCTTGTGGGCAATACTGAATATGTATTTAATTACATACTTCCTTAAGCCGTCTTTGAAGAATAGATATACAGAAGCAGCGGCATCCATTCTGCCTTCAATTGTTTCATCTGCACCTTCTGGAAATTTGTGGACCCTCCATTTGAACTGTAGTTTTCTATATTTGCTCGATATCTTTGGGAGTTTTCTAAAAAAGATGGTTGTCTTATATTTTGGCTTAAACTCAGCCCTTAAAAAGGTAATTTCACCCTCACTCAAAATCTTATAATAAATATCAGGACCTGAATACTGTGGCAATCTCTTCCATTCGCTATCTATAGGAATTTTTTTGTTTATACGAGCCTTTCTGTCTTTTTGGGAATCTGTCTTACTCTCTTCTGCAAGAAGATTACTGGATAAAATGATAACAAGTAAAGACATTAAAATAATTTTCTTATACATCTCTTACTCCATAAAAAATTTTATAGATGCCATTAGTTGGAAATCTTTACTATCTTCTATTGCCTGTCTGTAAGCTGCTTCAAATCCCGCCGCCCTTGAAAATAGTCCGGCGCCCGCTGATATGTAATGATTATTTATACCTGTCTGGTCATATTTGTATCCTGCAGATAATGAAAATATATCAGCAAGGAAAATATTTGCACCGGCGCTCTGCGTAATCTTCCTGTCTCCATTTCTCAGGAATGTAAATACTGTATCCTCTGCGATGGTTATGGATGTCTCTGAGCCAATCATTGCCCCTGCACCGGCCTTCATTGGAAGTTCATCTCTTCCAACATAAATAAGATTCTGCCCAAAAACAGAAGCCCTTGCCCATTTTGTAAATAAAATAAGGACACCCGTATCCAGAGTAGCGGCATTTATTGCATTCTCCTTACTCTCTATGTCGAGTCTTACATATTTTACATCAAATCCCCATAAAAGTTTTGAAAAAAGAGGATATGAAAAGCCCAGATCCAGTCTATAACCCTGTTTGTCAACACCGTAGTCTTCGCCCCACATATATGCAAATGAGAATGCTGCACCGAGTGGAAATGTAGTAGAATCCAGTATCGATATTGATGAAATGTTGAAACCTTCTCTGTTTCTGTAGTTGTGAGAAATGTCAATGTTGTATCTATTCGGGAAGAGCGACATACCTGCGGCGTTTATATATAGTGTATCATTTGTATTTCCAGCCGCAGAGAATGCATCAGACATTGAAAAGGCTCTCACGCCTTCAATATTCTGTGAGTAAAGTGGAAGAGCGGTAAAAATGGTAATAGCAGTAAGAAAAAGCTTTTTCACTTCTTTGCTCCTTTTAATGAAGAAAGGGGAACGAGTGTCCCGTTGTCTCTCACAAGAGGTATATTCTGAGGTAGATCAGGAGGTACTTCAGATATTGTCTCATCAGGTCTCATTACCATTGTAATGTTGTTCGGGATTGTCCTTCCCGGCATAATCAGCACCTTCCCTGCCATTGTGCAATTGTGTCCAATGCAACTGCCAAGAAATGGACAGCCTGAGGATATGGTCTCCCCTCTGTGTGTAATCATTACATCACCCACAAACCTGGCATCCAGAAAAGAACACCACTGATGGATAAATGAATTTCTACCTATTACTGACATCTGTATCTTTACATTGGAGATTGATGAGTCAGGATATACCGTTGAGAATAGAATTGCAGTTGATTCGGAAATATAACTCCCCTCTCCAATTGAACAGTTTATTACTGTTGCGCCATCTCCGATTACTGCATTATCTCCAATAAATGAATTTCTAATAAGGGTATTTGCGCCAATCTTTGCACCGCTCCCGATAAAAGATGCCTCTACATAAGCGGATCTGTGAATATCTGCACCTTCTTTTACGATATTTAATTTTGCAAGTACCTCATGATGGCTTAAGGGTATTCCATCCCGAAAGGATTTTAGTACCATTCCCGCTGTCCCCGTGATATTTGAGTAGATATATTCAAGCCAGTTGATCCCAAAGGCAAGATGATTGAGTCTTAAAATATGTATCCAGTGGGTAATATGTGCCGCCACCGATGATGTAATAGGGAATCTGAGTAGATACTGCTTCTCCTTTATTGAGGGGAGACGCATATCCATTGTTATTTCGCGAGTCTTTGTTATGTGTCTTTTTGCCTGACTCTTGAGTATTGTTTCTATATTTTTTAATTCCGTTCCTCTCAGTTTCTGACAGTCAGGATGATAGAAGCAGGAATAGAATATCCCCTCCTTTCCATCTTCAAGTCTGTCTATCTCCACATCCATAACAGGCAGGAGATAGGATGAGGTTACGGATCTTACTACACCCAGCATGGTTATCCTGTCTTTATCAATACTTTTTAAGAAATCTTTTAGTAGTTTTCTTGTTACAAAAACCCTGTTGCATAAGATTACACCTTCTCCTTTTTCAAATTCTGAATCAGACTCAATTATTACAGGTCTGTATCCTATCGACTTGATCATCTCAATGAGGTATTTTAAAACACTCTGATATCCAAAGAGTGAGACGAGCGGCTCTTCATTAAACGGCTCAATCCTTGTATCTCCTTTTAAGATATACACATTCATAAGAAAATAGCTCCATTAGAAAAAATTATTTTTATCATATTCAGGGAATATATCTTCAAACCTTGAAAGAGTTGCATTCTCCCAGACATACTGTTCTGTTTCAGACATATGCGGTATTTTCATAACACCCTCTTCAGGTCTTAGTACTATTATAGAATTTTTTGGAATGGCAATACCTGGATTTATTATAGCCCTTGCGCCAAGTACAGATCCATCTCCTATGGCGCTCCCGAGAAAATATCTGGATGTATCCAATTCCTCGCCATCGACAGATATCCTGATAGTAGAATTTATGCCCTCCCAGAGAATTATAACTGCCGTTGCAACAAATGAACCTTTGCCTAAAAAAGAATAATAAAAACCCAGATTGGAGATCGTAGAAGATGGGGCTATGACTGAGCAACAGAATACAGAGTTTGAAAGTGTGTTTACATTCTCTCCAAAAAGGGAGAGGTTGATGATATTGCTGTCACCTATATTTGTATCTCGCATTATTACTGCATCTTTTATAACTGTCTTTGCCCCCACTTTTACATTATCACAAAGCACCGAATTCTCTACAACAGATGTTGGATGTAGCCAGACATTGCTACCAATTACTGAATTTATGACACGATTATTATTAACTGTCTTTGGCTTATTGATAAATCTGGTGGTAAAATAGCCGTTTGCTATTCTCTCCTTAAATGTAGAAATATAGAGTATATTCAAAAGCAGAGAGTGAAGCCAGAATCTCTGATGACCAACTATTTCATCGGTAATTGGAAACTCTTCATAAAACGGTCTGCCCTTTATGTTTGATAACCTTCTCAGTCTTATTCCAAAATTTTGGGTTATCTTAATGGGTTGTGAAGATCTTCTCAGATAAGATATAAGCTGTTCACTATCTTTGTAGTCCATAATTGAGGAATTTGCAGGTACATAAAAAATATCAAATTTTAGCACTGACTCATCCCCGATCGTATCTGACTCATAATCCATCAGAGCGGTATAATAATCTGTGAGTGTGGATTTTAATACTGCCAGCCTTTTGATAATATCAGGTGCGTTTTTTGAGATAAATATAAACTTCTTGATTAGCCCTGCGGTTACAAACACATAATCAGGTATCAGAAGAAAAGACTCCCGAAAATCTATTTCGGACACAGATTTTATAAATCTTACTTTCAGGTCTGATATTACCAGCTCCTCTTTTGTTAGATTTCCAAAATTCAGCATGGGCGAATAGATTGCAGATGCAAATCTGTCAAAAGGGGCTATCTTTCGAATAGTTTCAATTATGTAAGCCTTCATAAATTTTATTTCTAATATATTAAACATAAAATATCAAGGTTAAATAAATAGTTTGTGGTTCCAGATTTAAAATGTCACATTTATAAAGTATTCCTTGAAGGATTACATAATCC
>JBBISZ010000008.1:0-21133 GCA_037441045.1 Deltaproteobacteria bacterium
AGAGGGGCAATTTGTATGAAATTGTCTCAAGATTTGTTTGGTATTTACTAAATACTGTAATTTAACAACTTAAAAAGCCATATAACGTCAAATTGGAACAGAAAAAAATAACAGAATGAGAAAAATTATTGATAATTTCAGCAAAATTTAGTCTACAAGTATTATGATGCCTGAAAAGTACCTGGCACTTTATGCGGTCGATAAAATTATTTATTGACAATTATTCTACTACTATACTATAAAAACAAAACCTAAAAGAGAGGTGAGGTGAGATCATGTGTCTCGGTATTCCAATGAAAGTTATACAAATAATAGAAAACAAAGCTAAATGCGAGCAGGGAGGAATGACCGTAGAGGCATATATGGATATGCTTGATAATGTAAAGGTAGGGGACTATGTGCTTATTCATGCAGGATTTGCCATAAAGAAACTTTCAGAAGAGGATGCACATGAGACTATCAATCTACTTAATGAAGATTTAGGGCAGGAAAATTTATGATAATTAATACAGAACAATTACTTAAGGGAATAATAAAGCTTGCCAGTGATAGGCAGGTAAAATTCATGGAGGTATGCGGAACTCATACTGTATCAATTGCAAGAAGTGGAATAAATGGAATTCTTCCTGAAAATGTTAGATTGGTTTCAGGCCCAGGCTGTCCTGTCTGCGTTACTCCTCAGGATTATATTGATAAGGCTATATATTTGTCCACTCTTAATGACATAATAATTTCCACATTTGGTGACCTCATCAGGGTACCTGGCACTGAAAAGTCACTTGAAATGAGAAGATCTGAGGGTTCGGACATAAGAGTGGTCTACTCCCCTGCCCAATCTCTTAAGATCTGTAGAGATAATCCTGACAAAAAGATTGTCTTTCTGGCTGTAGGTTTTGAGACTACCATACCTACAATAACTGGCACCATGGAAATGGCGATTAGAGAACATATTAAAAACTTCTATATCTTATGTGCTCACAAGGTAGTCCCGCCTGCACTTGAGGCACTTGCAACCAGCGCTGATCTGGATATTGATGGGTTTATTTTACCTGGACATGTATCAGCAATAATTGGCATTAAACCCTATGAGTTTCTGGCTTCAAGACTGAAGAAGGCGTGTGTTATATCTGGTTTTGAGCCAGAGCAAATTCTGGAATCAATATTCAGACTTCTTTATCAGATTTCAAAACAGGATTACAGAGTAGAGAATAAATACAGAGGAACGGTAGATTATGAAGGGAATAAAAAGGCACTAATGTCCATTGAAAAATTCTTTGAACCTTCTGACTCTATCTGGCGAGGAATAGGTAATATTCCTGCAAGCGGCTTGAGATTAAAAAAAGAGTTTGTATTTTTTGACATAGAGAGTGTAATAAAAATCCCTCCTCAGGATAGCATTGAACCGAAGGGGTGCAGGTGTGGAGATGTCCTTAAAGGACTCATTGAACCGACAGAGTGCCCTCTCTTTGGGAGGAGTTGTACTTATGAAAATCCAGTAGGTGCCTGCATGGTCTCATCCGAAGGTAGTTGTGCGGCATACTATAAATATTCAGTAAAGAGGAAAGGCAATGGCAAAACAGGATAGAATACTACTGGGTCATGGATCGGGCGGAAAACTTACAAGATCACTTGTTGATGAAATTATACTTAAATATTTTCGCTGTCCTGAACTTGAGATACTTGAAGATCAGGCAAGATTGAAGCTAAATTCACAAAGGATTGCCTTTACAACTGATTCTCATGTAGTAAATCCGATTTTTTTTAGAGGTGGAGATATAGGAGATCTGGCAATCAACGGGACTGTAAATGACCTTGTTGTGGGTGGGGCAATTCCTCTATATCTAAGTTGTGGTTTTATTATTGAAGAGGGTTTCCCAATAAGTGATTTTGAAAGAATATTAAAAAGCATGAAAAGGGCTTCTGATGGCTGTGGCATAAAGGTTGTGACCGGTGATACAAAAGTTGTCGAAAAGGGTAAGGCAGACAAAATCTTCATAAATACCTCCGGCATTGGAATGATACCTGAAGGCAGAGATTTTGGTTCGCATAGAATAAGCCCTCAAGACCAGATTCTTATTTCGGGCACAATCGCTGATCATGGCACTGATGTTATGCTTTCGAGAGGAGAATTCCCATTCTATTCAGACATAAAGAGTGACACAAAGGCGCTTTTTTCACTTGTTGAACATATTATCGCATCCGGCGCAAGGATTCATGCAATGAGAGATCCGACAAGGGGTGGCATTGCAACAACTCTAAAAGAATTTACAATTACTATTAATAAAAAAATCATCATTGAAGAAAAGAACATCCCAATCAAAAAGGATGTAAACTCTGCTCTCAATGTCCTGGGGATAGATCCCCTTTATGTAGCCTGTGAGGGAAGACTTTTAGTATTCGTCCATCCCGAAGATTCATCCATGTTGCTTGATTCGATGAAGAATCATCCGGACGGTAGAGATGCAAGTATAATTGGCACAGTTTCAAATGAATCTGGTACCGACCTTATCTTAAAAACTCGTATAGGTGGGAACAGATTTATAGACATGCTCCCTGGAGAGCAACTCCCGAGAATTTGCTAATTTCAACATCAGGTAGGCTCCAGAAAATCATTAATTCTCCTTGAGTATGATAGTATTGAACTAAAAGAGACTGAACCAGTAAATACAAAGACAATTCCATATAGTGTCTGCTGCAAAAACTGCATTGTATGAACTACAAACACATAAAGGAGTGCATTTGAATTCATCATCGCGGGTGCAACAAAAAGTTCCAGCGCCTTCAATGTAAAATAATCAAAGGGTCCTACAAATGCAGGTCCCGACGGGATGGTGATCCCTATAACCTGCATACAGAGCACAACATAGGCAGCAATATAGGGTAGTGAATTCCCATTTGAATCCAGAAGACCACATGCATAAAACATCAGATACAGACCTGTTGCGTTCAATCCCCAGTATATCATGGATTGTAAAAAGATATTTAAGAAGATTTTAACATCAGGTAGCGATTTTAATCCAAAAACAAATCTATTTAAGATGCCTGCGACCTTCTCTGCAAGATTATGTGATAGAATCCTGAATATAAATCTCACGACCTTTTCAAAAAATGACTGCTTTAGATACATCATTATGCAAATTATAAAGATTACTACAAATATTATAAAAAATATTACACCCGCATTTACAAGGAACGGAGGGATTGCAGTATTGAAAGTTATTGAGAGAATAAGCCAAGTTGCAAAGAACACTATCCCGATAGTAATGCCATCTATAACCCTCTCAACCACTATAGTCGCCATTGCAGCGCTCATTGAGACTTTACAGCGTTCATAAATTAGATAAGGTCTGGCAAACTCGCCGAGCCTGAGAGGAAGAGTTACAAGAGCCATAAATCCCACACTGCTTACAATATACAAATCCTTAAAACTTACCTCCTTGATAGGTTTTAGCATTACACCCCACCTGGTGGTTCTTACAATCTGAATGCCGGTCAGGAAACACAAATACAGGATTATATATACCCATTTTATTTGTGAAAAAGATTCTCTAAGCTTTTCAAAATCCACACCCTTGAATGTAAGATATAAAAATACCAATCCAAGCAAAATAGAAATAATTAGATTTATATATCGCTTCATAACAACCCAAGCCTCTGTTTAATACTGTCTCCCATATATCGCTCCATAAAATCATTCCCAAGAAGTTCAGATGCCCTATTAAAAGATTTACTGAGGAGTTCATCCTCAAATTCTTTACAATGTGTATCTGTAGAAATAATATCTACATATCTTCTCTTAATTAATTCTTCCATAAAAAGCCTTACCTGCTCACCCCAGAGTCCAGAGAGAGACATTATATCGCACTGAAATAATGCAGAATTGTCTCTGAGATATTCAAGAGTAGAAAAAGATTCTGAACTGAATCTATGTCTCTCAATATGGGCAACAACTATTCTATAACCCGATGTAAGAACCTTAAAAATTCCCTCTCTATCCTTCTTTGTAAACCTGAATGATGGAAATTCTACAAGAATATATCTGGAATTACCCAGTGTATATACACTTCCATTCTGTATATCCTCAAATAGATCTACGCCAAAGTAGTATTCAGCACCCATAGAGACTTTTACACCTATCTTTTCATTATCAAGAGTAGAAACGAGCTGATTGAAATTTTGTTTTACTTTTTCACCATCAAAATTAAAAAGACTGGATCTCTTATGAGGTGTAGCTACTATATGATCAATACCTTTATTCATGAGAAAGGATATTCTCTCCAATGAATGCCGTAACGACTCTGCCCCGTCATCCACATCAGGAATAATATGTGTATGAATATCTATAAACCCCAAATTGATCTCCTCAAACTTATCTCTTTAGCCTTAAAATCTTCTTTGCCTCATCAAGTGTCGCAATTGGTCTATTATAAGCCTTTGCCATTTCTACAACCTTCTTTACCAGATCTACATTGCCTCTTGCAAGTACCCCTTTATTAAGATATATATTATCCTCCAATCCTACCCTAACATGTCCGCCTTTTTTAATTGCAAGTTCTGCCATTTGAAACTCATATTTGCCTATCCCCGCAACTGACCATGTAGATCCCTCAGGAATTCTTGTGATCAGGAAATCCAGAAGTTCCTCATCTGCACCCATTGCGCCCAATACACCCATTACGAAATCAAAATGTAAAGGCGGAGTCAATATCCCCTGTTTTATTAGATACTTTACATTGTCCAGAAATCCCACATCAAATATCTCAATCTCAGGAACAATATCTCTCTCTTTCATCATTGCAGCAAGTCGCTTGATAAGGGGAAAAGGATTTGAAAAGACCTCATCTCCAAAATTGCAGGTCCCAACTGTAAGAGATGACATCTGAGGATTCAATTCAAGAGGTTGTGCCCTCTCCTCAGCCGTCATCCAGACCGCTCCGCCCGTTGAGACCTGAATAATGATATCCGTTCTCTTTCTAATCTCTTCAATTGCCTGTCTGAAAACTTCTCTATCCTGAGTAGGCGTTCCATCCTCCTTCCTTACATGGAGATGTATCATTGCCGCACCTGCATCTCTAACCCTCTTTGCCTCTTCACCTATCTCCTCAGCAGTAATAGGCAAATATGGTGTGTCTTTTCTACTCGTCTCCGCCCCCACAGCGGCAACTGTAATTATCAGCGGATTATTCATACTTTTACTCCTTAACTTTTTCAAGCATCCTGTGATATATATAACTTGCAACCTCTGAGGGTCTGGTCCCTGCACCAAAGCCTGCATCAAATCCCAGAGATATTGCAAGCGGATGATCTATTCTGGGACCTCCAAGGATAAGGATAAATCTCCTTTTTAGCCCCTGCTCCTCGATTCTCTTAATCAGGTCAAGGGCATTCTCCTTGTGAATATTTCTTTGAGTGACTACCTGAGAGAGAAGCACTGCATCCGCCTGTACCTCAAGAGCCTTCTCTATGAACTTCTCATTGGATATCTGTGCCCCGAGATTATATACCTCAAACCATCTATATCGTTCAAGTCCATAATCTCCCGCATATCCCTTCATATTTAGAATTGCGTCAATACCCACAGTATGTGCATCAAATCCTGTACAGGCTCCAACAACTTTGATCTTCCTCCCGATATTTTTTCCTATCATCTCATCCAGTTGTTCTCTTGAGTAGATTGTAAACTCAACTACCGGGATATCTATCTTATCTATATCCAGCACAATATCAGAATGCCCATAAACTACAAACATTGTAAAACCCTCTCCCACCTTTTCAACAGTAGTAACATTTACTTCTCTCAGACCAAGTCTCTCTGCAAATATCTTGCCTATCTGTTTTGCCTTCTGGTTGTAAGGTACTGGAAGGGTAAAAGAGACCTGAATCACGCCATCATCTTTTCTGTCTCCATACGCCTTTATAAGGCTGGAAAAGAGCTGACTCATCTTGCACCTCCAGTCTTGTTTATCAATATCTCCATAACAGGATTGAAATAATCATCACTCATCTTGAAGACACCTGTGAGACCTTTACCAGATTCTGGAGTTCTTTTAATATCAGCAAACTCTCCAATTGAGATTGCCCTATCCAGCCCCTCTTCCAATACATTCTTTAACAAATCATGCGATCTCTTCAAAACTTCAGAGGCACGGGAGTTGAGTAACGAATCCTTCTTTATTGAAAATTGGTTTGCGAGATCTGCGGCTGTATTGAATATATAATTAACATTTTTGAGACTTTCATACCTGTCCATCATGAGTGGGTTATGCATTGCCTCAGTCATCATTCCCATAAGATGAATATGTTGATTACTCATCTTACTTGCCAGATTAAACATTGCATCCAGAAGATTACTATAAAAAGGGTCACCTGTCATATGTTTTGTTGGTGGCATATATTTAATTGGAGATCTTTTGAATATCTGCCTTATGAGAAGTGCCTGTGAAAGCTCCAGTAAAAATGAATTTTCAATCTGGGGGTTTATCTCAAATGCGTGTCCAAGTCCCATATATTCAGATCTCATCCCAGCAAGTTTTGCAAATGCCTCGTTTATTAACAGACTTGCAAGAACTGTATGTGCCCTTTCAACCGCATCTGCCGTAGTAAGATAATTATCCTCACCGGTGTTAATAATTATTTTTGATACTGCACATATCATTCTTGAGAAAAACTGATCACAGAATGTCCGCTTCATATTGATGTCTCTGAAAAGTATACCATACATAGCATCGTTCAAAAGGATATCCAGCCCCTCATAAGATCCAAGATATGCAATTTCTGGCATACACAGTCCACTGGAGTAGTTTGTGAGATATATATATCTTTCTAATTTTTTTGAAACATCATCAAGGGCGGCTCTCATAATCTTAAAATTCTCCTGAGTTGCATAAGTTCCACCATAACCCTCTGTAGTTGCACCTTCAGGTACATAATCCAGAAGAGATTGTGCCGTGCTCCTGATAACCGCTATTATATCTGCCCCAGCCTCTGCAGCCACCTGTGCCTGAACAACATCATCATAAATATTCCCTGTTGCAACAATCAGATATTTGAGTGGGGTCTTCTGTGGCTTAAATAAACTTTTGAATTCCTCTCTCTGTTCTCTCTTTTTTATCAGTTCGTTGTACTTCTTCCCTGCAAGAGACCTTATTTCCTCCTTAACTCTATCCAGTTTCTCTTTGCCTGCCTTAAATGATGATTCTGAGCCTTCTATAATAATACCTACCGCGGTATTAAAATCTACACCTGATATAGCCATCTCATTTGCAATTACATTCAAGGCTCCAGCGGATAGACTGCCACTCTTATTAAGCTTTTCTACAACTACATTTACCTTCGGGTGGCCATAAGATGTTGCGCCTTCAATCCCAAGAAATCTTAAAGACGTTCTCTCTATTGTATCAGTTGTAAAACCTCTTATAAATCTTTGATAGATATCAAACGCGATTTTTCTGGCAAATTCACGTGAAGAATCTACAAGCCTCTTATCATATCTCACTTTTAGCATAATCTACTCCTTCGGTTCAATAGAGACTTTTTTACCATCAAATAGACTGCCAATACCGTCATGAGAATGTGCGACATGGTCATTCTCATAATCTCTTTCTGTTGAACATGTACAATCGCGTTCAATCGGATCATGATAAATAGAGATAAAACCTTTGTAATTTCTGAAGACAGTAGCATTTTCACTCATCGAAATTAGATAATTGGGGAATATAGGTACTTTACCACCACCACCAGGCATATCCACTACAAGGGTAGGAACAGCCAGACCAGAGGTATGACCTCTCATCCTCTCAATAATCTCAAAGCCCTTGGAGACCGGAGTTCTAAAATGTTCTATCCCTTCAGAAAGATCGCACTGAAAAATATAATAAGGTCTCACTCTTATCTGTAATAGTTTATGGCAGAGTTTCTTCATAACCACATAGGAACTATTTATCCTTCTCAATAGCACCGACTGATTTGACACAATTATTCCTCCATCAGCAAGTCTTTCGCATGCCGCCTTTGAATCTTCTGTTATTTCTTTAGGATGATTAAAATGGGTATTTAAATAAATTGGCTGATACTTTTTTAATACCTTTACCAGACTATCAGTTATTCGCATAGGCAGAACCACAGGCGTTCTGGAACCTATTCTTATAATCTCAACATGTTTTATGGACCTCAACTCCTTGAGAATATACTCAATATGCTCATCAGAGGTTGTAAGAGGATCACCTCCCGATATTACCACATCTCTAACCTTTTTATTTTTTCTGATATATTCAAAGGCCTTTTTGAGTTCATCTAATTTCCTGGGTTTATCTACCTGCCCTACAAGCCTCCTTCTGGTACAGAATCTGCAATACATAGAGCATTGATCAGTTATCAAAAAGAGTACACGGTCAGGATACCTGTGAACGAGATTGGGTGCAACCATGTCCCTATCTTCAGCCAGAGGATCATGGAGATCCGAGACCGATTTATGTGTTTCAAGTATTGTAGGAACAGCCTGCATCCTGATGGGGCATAACGGATCATCAATATCCATCAAAGAACTGTAATATGGTGTAATAGCCATCCTGTACTTACCAAGCACCTTCCTTATCCCATCCTTTTCCTCTCTGGTAAGATTGATAATCTTTGCCAGATCCTCAAGAGTGGTTAGTCTATTCCTAATCTGCCACTGCCAATCGTACCATTCTTTTTCTGTTACCCCCTTGAAAAAATTTTTCAATTTTAGAGATAACTTCATACACAAGCCTCCTTACCAGACTCAGATTAATACCAAATAATATAACAATATCAAATAATAAATACGCACAATAAAAAAAGAGCCGATCCATAAGGAATGGCTCTAAAAAAGGAGATATTAGAAAAAAGGCTTCTTATTTGAGTTTAATCACCTGCACACCGTAAGGTCCTGAAGTTACAAATGCATAATTTGAGAGAGTAGATACATTCTCCGCAGAACTCCAGCCATCTGTCCTGTAAAATGCCTCAAACTCGGGGGATAATGGGTCTGCAAGATTATACACCAGAAGTCCAGAGATATAGTCATAGGTTGTGATAAACAACCTGTCAGATATAATATTCATCGTACCTGTACTCATACTCTTGAGTGCTATTGAGGCTTTTATACTAATGTTCTCAGGATCTATAAGAGATACTGTCCTGAGTGTGTTTTTATATGAGCACTCTTCATACTTTGAATCGCAGCTCCAGTTGTAGAGTATATAGTAAAACTTTTCATCTTTTACAATATAACTACTGACATAATAATATGAGTAATTTCCAGAATATGGAACAATCTCAATCCTATCCTGAAGATATGCCTTCTCATCTCCCAGATAGAGAGTATTGAGATATCCTACAGTTCTGTAATTGTCTTCTTTGTCCACATAATACTGATAATCCAGTGTATAAATATATTTCCCGGAAAGAGATGCCCCAATTACAGTGCCAGGTACATTTATAGATTTTGAAAATTGAATATTGTCAAATTCTGAAAAATCTACAACCTTTACATACGCCTTGGCATAATAAAGGTCGCTGTTCTGAACCTTCAATGGCACATAATAAGTCAAATAGCCATTCATGTTCTGATACACAAGTCCGCCTGTATATGAATCAGTTGGTAATTCAAACTCAAAATCATCACTGATCTGAATAGTCCCATCTTCTTTCACCCTCACCTGCTTAAAGATAACGGTATATCTGTAATGGTAATAACTCTCATTGCTCTCATAGTCATACTTCAGATCTGCGAATACCAGTGTTCCATCTGGCAGTTGCTCTGCAACCGCACCACCACCGTAACAACCTCCATAATAGTATGCACCACCTTTTTCACCCACCATTCCATAGTCATATATCGGGCAGCCATAGTAATACCAGTTATAATTTCCAGCAAATTCAGTCTCATCAACCACCTTGAGAAGAGAATTCTTTATCGTAAAACTTTTAATCATTACCTTATAATGGCTATTGTTGGAATCCCATGTATAACCGACTGCTGCATAATTAGACCCAACCTTAAAAAGTTTTGTAAAATATCCCTTGAGACTAAGGGACTGATAAGGTTTTGTTGTATTCGGATTGGTAAGCGGAACGAGATTGATTTTGCTCTCAGGATTATTACGCCAGTAATAGAGTGTTGTTGTGGAGAGTTCCAGACCATAGTTCAAATCCACAGGCAAAAAATCTATAGAATTTCTGGCGAGTTCAAGACTTGCATTGAGTACCGGCTTATCCCTGTTGGAGATATCCACCACCTGAACAGCATCATTGGAGATAGTAAGGAGCTTTTCACCAGCATACGGAATTCCCCTCTGAACCCAGCCTGAATGCTCAACCAGCCCTCTCTTCACAAGACCCTTTACACTCTCGCTGTTGAAATAATCAACAAGTTGAATTCCCGAGATATAATTATAGCCTTTATAGGACCATGAAGAGAATGGGACAATTATCAGATTAATATCATCCAGCACCTTAAATGCCTTATGAATATCATTCTTCTCTGTTGGAACCCATCCCCAGCCTTCACCAAAGTTTACTCTTGAAATCATTTTTGGATTATTTAAATCCTTAACATCAAACATTGATACGGCAAGTGTCATCTCACCTGTCTCATTGTCATTATCATATCCAAGTGCCACCAGAACATCTCCTCTCGGCTCAATATAATCCAGCCAGCCACTCATATCAATTGCACCCTTCTGCTCTGGCTTTTCAGGATTTGAAATATCAATTATAAAAAGTGGATCTCTCTGTTCATATGTTACTGCATAAGCCCTATCTCTATCAAACCTTACAGAAGTCAGTGATTCAGGTCTCGGAGGTTCTATACGGAGTCTTGAAACAGGTGTGATGTCATCCTTGCTATTAACCTTGAACACATAAAGATTGGGGAAGCCATTTCCCCAGTATCTATCAGGTGTTATGACTCTGAAATACCCATTATAATAATCCATCTGCCATCTGTCCAGCACCACTCCCGGAACCTCAAACTTTGCCCCGATAGAAATCTTACCATCAGGATCAGAGATATCAACATAGGTTATATCAGTTGCATTACCTTCTGTATAATAACCATATTCATTATAGTAACCCCATTTATACTGGGAGATATAAATAGCGTCAGTTGTAACATGCACATTGTTGTCATAAGAGGTGTTGCTCCTTGTAAAATCAAGTCTGTCTGCAATAAAAATATTTTTGGGATCTGCAATGTTGATAGCAAGAACCGTTGTCAAATCCTCATTGTCCCTTGTGTTGTAATAATACATATAAGAATACCTATTTGAAACAGCATACAAAACATCTCCTACTATCCTTGTATCTGTAATATTGCCTTCAACCTGAAAACCACCAATTATTTTTGGATTCTTAAGATCTGATATATCCACAACTCTTATAATTGATCCATAAAAAGGTTCGTTATTCCCATCAGCCGCACCAAGAACTGCCCAGTTGTATGAAAAATAATTTGAAACCACTACATATGCGCGATTATCTCTCACATACATCTCAACGGGATATCCATATATAGGTACAGTCGAAACAAGTTCTGGCGAATCAATGTTCTTAAGATCCAGAATCTGAAGACCTCTATACTGATTCAGCACAAATAAATTATTATTTAAAAGTTTTACAATATCGCCTTCCTCTATCGTTCTGGTAGTATCTGAACCTCCCTCGTTGGACTTACCTGTGCCTGTATCTGCCGTATCTTCGGCATATCCTCCTCGCTGGTTATTTCCTGCTGAAACAAAATCACTCTGCCCTTTAATAAAATTGTCGTTTGAAGGCTCTACCTCGCGATTTTCACACCCTATTATTGAGAATACCCCAAACGCCAAAAAAACCAATAAAAACAACTTCTTAAACATTTAATACCTCCTCTGGTTAAGTAAAGTAGTATAATATATTCAACTCCCGTTCCAATGGTTAATATATTGATTTTGCGGCATATTTTTTGGCATTGACCGGTATGTATAGCTAAAAAAATTTATAAATTGTTAAAATCTACTCTTTTAAGACCAGAACACTACTCTCGCGACTTTAGCCCTCAAAAAATGAATGTATATCTTCAAATTGACTTTTTGGTATCAGACGACTCCAAACTACCAATGTAGAAAATTTATTGCTATCCAAAAACAGCCTTTCCCTCTTAAAATTTAAAATTGAGTCAACTGAAAATATATTATCTGGATTTTTTTATTACTATGCAAAATTAGACCTTCCCAGCCGCCTCATCCTTTTCAAGACAACAATGCTTGTATTTTTTCCCCGAACCACATGGGCACGGGTCATTTCTTCCAATCTTCTTTCCTTTGATTACAGTAGCAGGCTTTGCAGGTGCGTTCTCCTGAGGTCCGATATTCATTCTCCTCGCCCTGGGCCTATACTTCTCGATCTCTGTCTCCTCTCTCTTTGCCAGTTGAACCCTCATTAGTTTGGAGATCACATTCTCTCTTATTCTATCCAGCATATCAATAAAGAACGCATAACCTTCTCGTTTGTATTCAATTTTAGGATCTTTCTGACCATATCCCCTGAGCCCTATTCCCTCTCTCAAATGGTCCATAACAAGTAGATGCTCTCTCCACTGATCATCAAGGGTCTGCAAATAAATGTACTGTTCAAGTTTTCTCATTATATCTGGAGTAATTTCTGCCTCTTTCTCCTCATATTTTTTTATGGCGGTGTCATATAATAAATCTTCGTAAGCCTCTCTTCTTACCTCTACCTTTGAAAGATCTATTTCTTTTCCAAAGACAGAAAAGAATTTATCCTGAAGCCCTTTCAGATCCCAATCCTCGATTTTTTCTTTCTCAGAGCAGAATGTATCTACAAGCAAACAGACATATTCATCAATTGCCCTAATAATCAAATCCCTTATTTCCCCGGCAGTCAGAATGGACCTTCTCAGACCATAAATAGTCTTTCGTTGTTGATTCATAACATCATCATATTCAAGCAGGTGTTTTCTGATTTCAAAATTGTGTGCCTCCACCTTCTTCTGTGCATTTTCTATAGCTTTTGAAAGCCATTTATGTTCAATATGCTGCCCGTCCTGCATGCCCAGTCTTTCCATTGCACCCTTTATCGAGTCACCACCAAACATCCTCATAAGATCATCTTCAAGTGAGACAAAGAATCTTGAAGAGCCCGGATCTCCCTGTCTGCCAGCACGACCCCTCAACTGATTATCAATTCGTCTGCTTTCGTGCCTCTCTGTACCGATAATATGCAATCCACCAGCCTGTAATACCTTTTCCCTCTCCTCATTGCAGATCTTTTTATATTCTTCAAGAATTCTCCTGTATTCCTCGGGATCCTCATCCTCATTAACCTCCTGTTTAGCCATCATCTCTGGATTCCCGCCAAGAATTATATCAGTTCCTCTTCCTGCCATATTGGTTGATATCGTAACTGCCCCATACCTTCCAGCCTGTGCAACAATATATGCCTCTTTTTCGTGATGTTTGGCATTCAATACATTGTGTTTGATTCCTCTCTTTTTTAACATCTCTGAGAGTCTTTCGGATTTTTCTATGGAGATTGTGCCAACCAGAACAGGTTGTCCTTTCCTATGACATTCAATTATCTCCTCCAGAACAGCATCAAACTTACTCTTCTCGTTTGCAAATATTGCATCCTGAAAATCCTTTCGTATCATTGGCTTGTTTGTGGGAATTACATTGACATCAAGATTATAGATCTTCTTGAATTCCTCAGCCTCTGTATCCGCAGTTCCGGTCATACCTGCAAGTTTCTTATACAATCTAAAATAATTCTGATAGGTTATGGTAGCCAGCGTCTGATTTTCGGATTGAATTGCAACTCCCTCCTTTGCCTCTATTGCCTGATGGAGACCATCGCTCCACCGTCTTCCCTCCATAATTCTACCGGTAAAATCATCGACAATCATTACCTCTCCATCTTTTACTATATAATCTTTCTCCCTCTCAAAACACATATGTGCTTTGAGTGCCTGCTGGAGGGCATGTAACATTTCTATATTGGAAGGATCATACAGATTATCTACACCCAGAAGTTTTTCAGCCTTTTCAATCCCCGATTCATTCAAAATAACATTCTTTGATTTTTCATCAACCCAGAAATCTCCAAGATTTCTCTCCTTTTCATCATCAGACGGCGCCCTTTTGAGATACTTTACAATAGAGTTTGCCCTGTAATATATTTCAGTAGACTCCTCTGATGGACCGGAGATAATAAGAGGTGTTCTTGCCTCATCAATAAGGATACAATCCACCTCGTCCACAATCGCATAATAGTGTTCCCTCTGAACATAATCCTGAAGAGAGAATTTCATATTATCCCTTAAATAATCAAAACCAATTTCAGAATTGTGTCCATAGGTAATATCACAATTGTAGGCTTCCTTTCTCTCAGGATCTGACATCTGTGGGATAACCGTACCTACAGTTAATCCTAAAAATCTATAAATTCTCCCCATCCATTCAGTATCTCTTTTTGCAAGGTACTCATTTACTGTCACTATATGCACACCTTTTCCACAGAGCGCATTCAGATAGGCTGGAAGGGTTGCAACAAGAGTCTTACCCTCACCTGTCTTCATCTCAGCAATCTTACCCTCGTGAAGTACAATACCACCTATTAGCTGCACATCAAAATGTCTCATCTTCAAAGTCCTTACAGATGCCTCTCTCACAAGGGCAAATGCCTCAGGCAGTATACTGTTTAATAACTCCTGCTCAAACTTAAATTCCGCAACAGGATCTGGCTTTGAATCCTTAAATTTTTCCCTCCTCGCATTATCAATCATCTCTCTGAATTTGATTGTCTTCTGTCGCATCTCATCGTCAGAGAGTTTCTTTATCTCCTCTTCAAGCGCATTTATTCTGGCAACTATAGGAGATATTCTCTTCAGTTCCCTCTCATGATGTGTTCCAAATAATGCCCTGAGAATTTTATCAATCATCATTATTTCCTTTTTTCCTAAAAAATATGGTTTGCCCTTCTCACAAGGGCCTTCTTTATTTCGAGAGCCTTAGCAATATCTTTTTTAATAATTACAAGAAAAAGTATCCTTGCAACATCTTCAATATCCCTGTTTGAATAATTCAGGGTGGTAATTGCAGCAGTACCGATTCTGATGCCATCATTGGTTCTGCCATCTCTTCCCGGAACAGGAAGGGCATTGGATGTAACACCTATAGATTCCAGTTTGCGCTCTATCTTCATCGCATCCAGTCCCAATGGTCTCAAATCAATTATTATTAAATGATTGGAACTGCCCTCTGTGAAAATCCAAGTTCAATCAGCATTTAACAGAGGATCTGACTGTTCTTAATTACCCTCACCTGATACTCCTTAAAACTCGCATCTATCGCCTCAGCAAAGGCGACAGCCTTGGCTGCAACCAGATTCATAAGAGGACCACCCTGTACGCCCGGATATAATGCCGTAGATATAGATTCTTTGAATTGCCTCTTAAACATTATAAGCCCACCTCTGGGTCCTCTCAGTGTCTTATGAGTCGTAGATGTGATAACATCGGCATACTTTGCGGGCGAATTGTGGAGCCCTGCGGCAATCAGACCTGCTGGATGTGCAATATCTGCAAGAAATAGTGCTCCCACCTCCCTTGAAATATCATAAAACGCTCTATAATCAATCTCTTGAGGATAGAAACTTGAGCCAGCAATAATAAGATTCGGCTTATACTTCCTTGCAGACTTCCTTATTATATCATAATCAAGCAACCCCTTACTATTAACTCTGTAGAAAAATGTTTTGTATATTTCGCCGCTTATATTGTATTTTGTGGCATGTGTGGAGTGTCCACCATCAAAAGGATGCATCGCAAGAACTCTGTCACCCTTTTTCAATAATGCTCTAAAAGCAATCAGGTTGGCAATAGAACCTGAATATGGCTGAAGATTTGCACCCTCTGTATTAAATAACTTCTTCGCAAGATCTTCACCAGCCTCTTCAATCTTATCAGCAATATCACATCCAGGGTAGTGTCGCCTGTGAGGAACACCTTCTGCATATTTATTTATTATTATAGATGAAAGAACCCTTTGAACATTTTTACTAATAAAATTTTCAGAGGCTATAAGACACAATGTAGATCTTTGACGACTCTCTTCCTGTTTCAGGAGCGTATTAATTACTGAGATTTCTCGATTTTGCATATCAGTTCAAGCCTCTCCTGATGTCTTCCACCCTCAAATTTTGACTCGAGAAATCGTTTTACAATAGATATAGCAAGGTCAATACCTGTAACTCTTGAACCAATTGCCAGGATATTAGCGTTGTTGTGTCTTCTTGACATCTCAGCCATATATTCATTTGAGCAGAGTGCACACCTGATGCCATTAATCTTATTTGCAGCAATACTCATTCCGATGCCACTCCCACAAATCAAAATTCCAATAGAGTCTTTATCAGCCAATACAGCCCTTGAGACCGCCTCAGCATAGACAGGATAATGTACCGATTTTTCACTATTGCAACCGCAATCAGACACCGAATGCCCGCAGGAAATTAAAAACTCCTTTATCCTCTCCTTATAAGAGAAACCCGCATGATCAGAACCAATATAAATCTTACAGGACATTTATCCTTTATATTTTCCTTTTATGTAGTTTACAGCATCCTGAAATGTGGCAATCTTTTCCATATCTTCATCTGGAATCTCGATTCTGAATTTATCCTCTATTGCCATAATTATTCTGACTATCTCGAGAGAATCTGCCCCGAGATCCTCTACAAAATGAGTAGTATTCTTGATATCTTCCGGCTTAGCCCCCGTCTTTTCGGATATAATCTCTTTAAGTGTCATCTCAATATTTAGCATCATCTCCTCCATTTGATGCAGTAAGATAATTCATTTTTATATTATCTCTCCGGTCTTCTCGTCACATTTACCATTTAGAATCTCATCTGCAAGTGAGTTATTCTTTTCACATCTGTCAAAGTCAAAACCGCAGGCTGGATTCTCACCATTTGGGCAGACATTGTAAAACGTGCTACATTTCATTCTTGCCTGATCAGTTGTATCTCCATATTTTTCGCAGAAATTTGAAAGGCAATCCTTAACCTTATCTGCGGCATCTCTGCAGGGATCTGAACATCCAACAAATGCAGAGAGAAACGCCACCATAAGGATTACATTGATTATAAATTTCATGTTTATCCACCCTCCTGTTAAAATATTACTCCTCTTCCTTTTCAATAACCTGTCTGCCTCTGTAATAACCGCAGTTCGGACAGATATGATGAGGTAACATAGGTTCCATACAATTTGGACATGTAATAACATTCACTGAAGAGAGTTTCCACTGAGACCTTCTCATATCTCTCTTTGACTTTGATTTCCTCCTCTTTGGTACCGCCACGGTAAAACTCCTTTCTTAAAAAAGATTGATTTTAATACTATTGAAAATTTGCTTCTTCTCACCGCAATGACATTCACCTCTGTTTAAATTGCATCCACAATTCGGGCATAGTCCCTTACATTCATCGTTACAGAGAGGTGAAAAAGGTATTGCAAGCAGAAGACCCTCTCTAAAAAGATAATCGGCATTTATTTTATTGCCTTTGTAATATTCTATATCCAGTTCATCACTTGTAAGTTCTACCTCTTCATCTTCTTTATACTTCCTTTCAGTACTGGCAGGTAGAAACATTATTGTCAGATCAGTATCAACATCAATATTCGCATCTTCAAGGCACCTCGAGCATACCCCTATAATATGACCCGTCATCTTTGCCTGCATTAGTATCTGTGCATTGGACTTTGAGAAACTTGCATCAATGTGAATATTGCCTGAGCTTTTAAACCCTTCATACTCCCTGAGCCAGAAATCTACCGTCTCAGGCATATAATCCTCTACCTTTCTAATAACTGATGATGTAAAATCCTCTAATCTAATCTCCATGTCCTTCTCCAGAACATTAAGGCTCTAATTCATATATCAATAATATGTAAATTTCAATATAAAAGTATCATCATCGTTGCTAAATAATCGTTGCCAGATAGTTATACGAGAAATATCACTTCTTTTAACAAATTAAAAACGCCTGCTTTCATCACAGATTAAATTTTTTATTCAATATATTTGAAAAAATTCAGGGGTCTTAATAGAAGATAAAAATTGTTAAAATTTAAAAAATAAGGTGGAAGATAACAATATACCTGTAAAAAGTGCCAGTTACCTTATAACACATTAACCTATTCTGTTGCATATAAAATCTAATTGTGATAGATACCAACTATCCTTATGTACGGATATTTTAACTTTGCAATAAAAATACTGGTCATAAGTATAATTGTTCTATGGAATATAAGTGGATTTGCACAAAACGCTGAGGAGAAAGCCCCTTCTGGAATTTTAACCCGACCTCCCGAACTTCTTGAATATAAAGAACCTATCTGGCCAGAGGGAGAAGAAATTACATCTGAACCAGTACAGGTCCTTCTGGAGATTGAGATTGATGAGGCTGGAAATGTTGCAAATATCTTATTACTTAAATCTCCAAAAGAGGTTTTTGGTAATATAGCTATCCAGCAGGCAAAAAAATTCAAATTTAAACCTGCTGAGATAGACAATAAACCTGCAAGGGTCAAGATAGTATATCGATATACCTTTTATCCACCTGAGAAACAGCGAGAGCCAGAAAAACAGATTCTCAGGATTGGAGGAATAGTACTTGAGGCAGGGACAAGAGCCTCTGTAAGTTTTGCATCTGTTGTGTTGAAAAATCTTGATAACAATTCCACACAAACTACGGAGACCGATGAAAAAGGTAGATTCTCATTTTTTAATCTAAAAGATGGTGTCTACAAAATAACTATTCTATCGCCAGAACATAAAAAATTTGAAACACAGGAGGTTCTTGAGAAGAATCAGGAGCTAAATGTAAAATATTACATTGAGAAAAATGCCTACAATGAATTTGAGACAATAGTTAGAGGGAAAAAAGGGAAGAAGGAGATAGTCAAAAGGACAATAGAAATTGAAGAGATTCAGAAAATACCCGGAACTGGAGGAGATGCCATTCGAGTTATTCAAAATATGCCTGGTGTCGCAAGAACTATACTGAATACTGGTGGATTGATTGTAAGAGGCTCAAGGCCACAGGACACGAAGGTCTTTATTGATGGAATGCCATTACCCATCCTGTTTCACTTTTATGGACTTACATCAACATACAATAGTGAGATGCTCTCTGCTATAGAATTTTATCCAGGTGGATTCTCCCCTGAATACGGGAATACAAGTGCTGGAATTGTAGAACTCAAACGCCGAGATCCTAAGACAGACAGACTGCATGGTTATCTGGATGTAAATATTGTGGAGAGCTCCGCAATGCTGGAAGGACCAATCAATGAAAATCTCTCTTTTGCAGCGGCATTCAGGAGATCTTATGTAGACTTTATCATCAGTGCCCTCTCAAAAAACATTGATTCATTCGATCTCACAGTGGCACCAAAATATTATGATTATCAGGCACAGTTGCACTACAAATACAACTCCAAAAATGATCTGGACCTTGGATTCTTTGGATCAAGTGATGCATTTGAGATGATCTTTAAAGAACCTCTTGCAGAGGCAGATCCTCTTGCGAGCGGGGCATTTAATGCAGGGACGATGTATCATACAGGTATTCTGAAATGGAATTACAGGGAAAAGGACACTAAAGTAGAATCAATGATTGGCATTGGATATGTAAATTTTGATTTTGGTATGTTTGAAAAATTGAAGATGTCAATGGATCGGCTATATTTTGTCCATAGAGAAAAGATTGAAAAAAAATTGTCTGACAGACTCATTCTTACTGTAGGTTCGGATACTCATCTAATATATGTAGGTGCAGATGTTGTAGCTCCTCAGATCCCAAAAAATATGGTGGAAGAATTCAAACCTCTGTCAAACACTCAATACTACAAGACAGATCAGAAGGAATGGACATTTATACCTGCGATTTTTTCTGAGTTTGAAATAAAACCAATAAAAGAGATGAGAATACTCCCCGGTTTAAGAGCCGCTTATATGGATCCTACAAGAGAATTAACACTGGAGCCACGCCTTAAAATCCTTTATGAACTCTTTAGTAATACTCAATTGAAGCTCTCAACAGGACTATATAGACAGCTTCCCGGTTCCTCACTCCTGTCAAAAGATTATGGTAATCCAAAATTGCACTCTCTTTATGCAATACAAAACGGTGCAGGTGTTGAGTATAAATTCACAGAATTAATATCTCTTGATGTAGAATTCTTTTACAAATATGCCTATGATATGTCCTATGCAAATCCTGCCTCAAATGAAAACAATGTAGATACAGAGCCGAGATATCTTACGACAGGTGGAGGCAGGGCTTATGGAATGGAAATCTTCCTAAGACACAATCCATCAAAATTATTCTCTGGCTGGATATCTTATACTTTAAGCAGAAGTGAATATTATGAACACGAAGGAATGGATTACAGGCTCTCTCCATGGGATCAGACTCATATACTTACACTGATCACCTTGTTTAAACTTCCAAAAAACTGGGACATCGGTTTTAGATTTAGATTAATATCAGGCAATCCAACCACTCTGTTAAAGGGTGGAGTTTATCTCTCGGATTATAACTATTATATACCAGTTTATGATAGTGTTAATAATGAGAGGATGCCTCTATTTCATCAACTTGATTTTAGGGTGGACAAGAAATTTATCTTTGACAAGTGGATATTGTCGGGATATATAGATATTCAAAATGTTTACAACCACCGATCAATAGAAGGTGTGATTTACAATTATGACTATACACAAAGACAATGGCTTGAAGGGCTGCCAATTATTCCGAGTTTTGGGCTCAAGGCTGAATTTTAGTATCGGGCTATCAACTCTGTTTTTATTTTTTATTGCCTGCCAGCCCGATTTGGAACAGCCTTATGAAATAAAGAAGCTCAGAGTACTTGCAGTAAAGGCTGACTATCCCCAGATCAGGGTAGAGATCAAGAATAATATCCCTTATTTTATCCCAGACGAGGTCAAATTTGATGTACTGGCAGCAGATCCTGATTCCGTCTGTAAGAAGAAAAATTACATTGTAAAATTATCTGTATGTTTACCTCAACAATATAATGATGACT
>JBBISZ010000009.1:0-20429 GCA_037441045.1 Deltaproteobacteria bacterium
ATGCCTCCTTCTTTTTTTGTTTTCTTCTTCTCATCTTTCATGTTATACTATTTATATTATATTTAATCAACCCTTAAATGCTTCCTATTAAAAGACACAATTCTTATTATACTTCCTATGAGTGTTCCCCCTGTGGCAGGTGTGTTTTAGCAGGAGAAAAGGATAAAAAGTGCATTGCTCCGGAAGATATAATGTGCGAATCTGATGTAGACTGTGAAAGACATTCTGGTTCATCCATTTTTGCTTGCAATAATGGGTTCTGTACATCAAAATGTAGTAAAAATCAGGATTGCAAGAGATTTGGAATGGGATATTATTGTGATCAGAATCAATCTGTTTGTTATAGAGGCTGTGAAAAAAACGAGGATTGCTATGTGCATGGATACCAGTACGAATGTGTTTTTGATCAAAACGATTCCGATAAGTCAAATAGTAAAATCGTTTCTCCTCGCGGTGAATGCTTACCAAGAATCGGTGGTGTTGATTGGGGTAATGAGAATAGCCCAAATTTTGCGGCTCATTCTTATGAGGGGATATGGGGGTTTGCCTTTTTTGCGGCAATGACTATTAAAAATGTACCTTTTATAAATGTACAGGATACGGTATTAAAGAGTTTCCTGCTTGTTAAGATACTTCAAAAAAATGAAGATATTGAAATTTATAAAAAATGGTGTCATCTTGAATTTGAAAACTTCAAAGATAATGACCCTGAGTATGAAGACATTGCAAAGATGATAATACCTGAGAACTATATCCTGAATATGCCTATTGCTAAAATACTGGTAAATAATCCACCCGCTCTTGTAAAGGGGAATAAGTTTACAACTGATAAGGTAAATATATTGTTTGGAGCGAGATTAAATGATCCATTGAATGATCCGTTGCCGGATAAGGAGCACCCGGAAAATCAATATGACGACGACAGGGATTCAAAGCCAGGAGTAACAGTCCTTCTGACAGGTATAATAAGTGGAGAGATATATAATGTACAGAGATTCTGGACAAAACTCAATGTCAACGTGCTTGATGCTGATCACCTACACGGATTGATTGATTTTAGTAATGAGTTATCCATAATAGACACTGTTCCGGAAATTCTGTATTATAAACCTGAAATTGAAAAGTATTTTAGGCCTGAAAGAAGTTACTTCAGAGCGCAAAGGCTCAAAAATACTTCTTCCTGCAAGAATGTGCTGGATTTGTCAAAAAACGGCTATTTGAAATATGAGCCTTTTTATAATCCTGATAAAAGCCCCTGAATAGTTTCATGTGAAACAATTTTTAAAACTTATAATGTTTCCCTATGGTTATTTTTGATTTTGATTTTTTGATCAGTTGAAGAATATCTATTGGTTACGATGTACTTTTTTTGTTTGCATATTCTAAAACAGCAGAAAATATCTACTGATTTGATATATCATTAATTAATTTTACAACCTCATCTCTTGAGTTCATAATCTTCTGCTGGTTAACAACCTTGCCAGCCTCGTTAATACAACAAGAGAACTGAATGATGCTTATTATGGTCTACGCCGATATAAAGCATGTTACTCTTCATGACTTGTAAGTTTTAATACCATTCATATTACATATATTCCAGAAATTGTATTCTAATTTTTTCATTTCAAACTCCATTGCCACAAATTATGCTTGCAAAGAAATCTGAACAAAATTGTTAATTTTAGTATTCTTATTTTTATTTAAGTTTTGCTTACCTATAATTTGTTTACCTATAATAAAGACGGCGATGATAATAATTATTTGTCAAAATATAAAAGACAATTTACATAGATCCTGAATAGGTCTCTCTATAGCTTTTGTACTGGTTTTTCAGAGGACATAGGTAACTAATATAATTTGAAAATTTGTCTATATTTTGTATTGCAACAGTATTTTCTTATAATATAAATATAAAAGAACTTTCCATGTTCTCATCATGTAATGATTACATATTATGTAATGATTACATTGTATAATATGTAAAATTGGTTTCAAAAGCCTAAAAGAGGTCTTTTATCTTAACAGGAAAATTGGTTTTTTGTAGAAATTTTTCCTCTCGAACAAAGGATAAAATATATATCCCTGAAAAGATTACATATAGCATAGTGTTGTATTGTATCTCATAGTTATTGCAATATATCAATATTTGCTTACATGATTTTCAAAGTATTTTATACCAGCGACTATAACAAAAACAAAAGATTATAGTAAAACAAAAAATATGAATTAGACTCTTTATGATAATTTCCTTTCTCCGCATTATTGCTAAATTTTATTAATAATTTCAACATATTAGCCCAAATTAGATTTTGAAAAATAACTATAAAAGTACCTGGCACTTTTTTGCACTATAAATATATGAGTATTTCACAAAGGATATGCTACAGCACAAGATCGAATAGGTTGGTTTCATATAGATAGATCTGGCAGGTAGCTATATAAAAATCACTATCTTGCTGTAGAACCTTTTTATAATGGTTTTGCATTAGTTACAGAATTTTATGGTAGTAAAATTATTACTGATGCGGCAGGGAGAGCGATTTTGAAAATTTAGAATTATAGATGGATTGCTATTTTATCTTGATATTTTTGCAAACTTTAACTCTAAGATGATCAAATAGAATAAAATTAAAGAATTTAAACAAGTAGATAATTATAAATCAACATTAATGATTAATGATGGTTTTTTAAAAGTTCACTTTTTTAATTATTCTTTATGCATTTACTTGATTATAATTCCCATGCAGGTTTCGAGATATTCACCAAATTTGGAATCATCTGTTATTGAAGCACAGTCTGCCTTTTTTATACACGCAGATAGATCATCATAATACTTTATTGTTATACAGCTGGCATCTGCATCACCCTGAATCTCTTCCTTGCACTTTTCCACTGTGAGACCGGATAGTTTGCACTCATTTACCATTTTGTCGCAATATGTATTCACAAATCCGCTAATGTCTACAGCTTTGCACCCATCGTCTGCTGCGCTTACACATTTTTCATATTCATTACAATCTTTTTTTGTATCACAGGCATTCATAGCGTCTATATATGAATCCTGTACATAACCTTTGGTGTTTAATGCTGAACAGAAATTATTACATTCTGCCTCGTCGTCTTCTTCGCACTCTTTTGCCTTTGCACAAAGCTCCTTGCAGTTTAAGGATTTTGAATCTTGGCTTTCACCGCAGAAGATTAAGAGCAAAGCTGAGATGATAAATAATACCATAACAACAGATGTCTTTTTCATTTTTTCCTCCTCTAAAGCAATAATGAGTTTTTATTTTTATGATCTTCTATAATGAATATCATTTAACCCTGACATTAATAATAATATTAAAAGCTTTGATATTTCATAATGGTTAACTAATATTTAATAGTTAACTAATAGTCAAGAAAAATTTTTTGTCAGGAAAAATTGCGATGACTGCATTAATTCACATGGTTTGTTATATATTATATCAATTCTGTAAAAATATTTGTTGATAACAATTCTGTGTCATGGAAATTATGATGATAAAATCCTCAAAGTTCTTCGAAATTAAAAATAAAGCAATGCCTTGTCGACATTTAAATAATGTGCAAAATTTTGTGTTCCTGATCACTTGCAAAAATTAATCTTGAAATTTATAATATCAAATGATTGAGGAGGAAAGTAATGAATGGTAAAAGTATTATTTTGGTTCTTTTATTACTTTGTCTTAATCTTTCATTTCTTTTATTCTCTTGTTCAACCGATATAGAACCTACAAATATTTATGATCCTGAAGCACCATCCACTCTTCAGGCAAAGGGTACAATCTCGGGAAGGATATTATTTGATGAGAAGGATATGTTTTATTCAGAACGAATAATGACTATCTGGCTCAAAGATACATCCTATAATACAAGAGCGGAGTCCGATGGCTCTTTTATACTAAACGACATCCCTGCTGGAACATATGTTATTAAGATAAAATCTGACGATGCGGAGTATATAGAAAAGGAAGTAGGTCCTCAGAATGTTGGCATAGGAGAGAAAAAATATCTTGGAGAGATTCAGATGAGACTCAAGAAGGGTAATCTTAGAGGATTTGTTAAAACCAGAGGTCTGGATGGTAAGACATATACAGGAGTTGGGGGGGCAGGTATATTTCTGGTGTCTGAAAGGGTGTCAAATCTCCCAAAACTGTACCTTAATTCTTCCTCTGATAGATGTGGTCATATCCAGTCTAATCTTATAACCATGTCGAGTATTTCGGGTCCTGACGGCTCTTTTGTTTTTAATGATGTACCTGTTGGAAGATATTTTATCAGGTCTGTAGATCGGTTATTGGGACTCGGTGGCTCCGATAACATTGAAGTCAAATATAGTGTTACAACAGATGTTCCAGATCTTGAGATAGTTCCTCCTTCCTCTCTGATTCATATTGAAGACGCTGATCAGTCTGGCAAATCTATAAGAGTAACGGGGAAGGGTGTTATTAATGTTGTATACCTTACTGCCGGTTTTATAAATGAATACAAACTTGCAATTGATAAAATCCCTGAAGATGAAAACCAGTGGGAGATGATTGAATCGGGTGGCTCAAAAGTTCTGGATATATCATCACTTTCTGAAGGACCACACAAGGTTTATATAAAATTCAGGGATATTATTTGCAGGGAGTCACCTGTATATGATGCGGAATTCTTTGTGGATAGGACAGCACCAGAGATAGAAGAGATAAAAATTGATGGTTTAAATGATGGTTATACGGCTGTCCCAAATCTGAGAGTGAGGCTATCAGCCTCAGATAATTATCATACAGAATTCTTGAGCGATTTTTCAGGTATAAAAATGAGAAAAGTGGTAATAAACAAGGAGGATATCGATGATAATTTAAGTCAGAATGCGCTAAATGATTATTTGAATAAAAATCAGGTCTCATTTGATGAAATAAGTGGCGATTTTTCTATTTCAACAGGATCTGGAGATGGAGGCAAATTGCTTCTTATTCAACTTCAGGATGAGGCTGGCAATCAGAGTGAAGTCTATATAAGTGAGTTTATATATGATTCAAAAAAGCCGTTGTTCGATTTTGAAATAGTAAATGCCATAAACGAGAGCGGTGTCCTCTATACAAATAGTAATTTCCTGACAATTAATATTATTGGTGATCCAGATATTGCTCAGATAAAGATATTTACATCTGAAGAGACCGAACCTCTGTTCTGGGAGAATTTTGTAAATCCATTAAAATTTACTTTGGACTCATCTGAAGGGCAAAAGACAGTAAAAATAAGGGCAAGAGATAAGGCGGGGAACGAGAGTGAGTTAGTTTCAAAGGATATAATTCTCGATCTTTCCCCCCCAAAATTGAAATCCATAACAATAAACAACGGAAAACCGAATACAAACAACAGATCTATTCCTATAGACATTGATGGGGATGATATAAGTTCAATGATTGTGGATGAGTATTCTGATAGTACAAACTGGATGCCCTTTTTGACTCATCTGGATTTTGATTTAAAAGGTGGAGATGGGATACATTCTATTTATTTTAAATTCAAAGATAAGGCTGGAAATATAATTGGAGAATACGAAAGTATAAAAAAAGATATCGTTCTTGATACCATCAAACCAGGTATGGTGAGTAATACTATTATTAATGGTTCTTTGGCATCCGCTACAGAGCCTGTATATACAAATAGCAATATCATAAACCTGAGCTGGGAGAGCCAGGATTCGGACATAAGTTATTTTAAAATTGAACTCTACGATGATAATAATAGTCAATTGATTCAGACCTATCTATCAAAATCAGCACAATACACCATACCTTCACTTGGTGATGGAAGGTTCTATGTTAAAATCATTGCAGTAGACCTTGCCGATAATTCTGGAGATGCAACGGATGCGATCAGGTTTATTGTTGATACAATTCCACCAAATGCGCCTCGTGTAGTTCAACCAGCCTTTACCAAAATCAATTTGAATGAGCAGTACTGTGGTGGTGTAGTTAGTCTGCTTGAAATCCCTATATCGGTGGAATCTTCAGATGAAAACTTTTTACGATATGAGATAAGAGGTGTGGTAGATCCTTTAAGTTGCTCTACTTTGAATGATTTTCAGGATGCTTCTCCTTTTATATATTATGGGCAGTCATCAAAAATACTGAAAATTTATTTGAGCAAGGATGCAGTAAATAATGTCCATTTTAGAGCCATTGATATGGCAGGGAATAAGAGCGATTATGATTTTATCTGGATTATAGAAGATTCAACTCCACCCGATAAAGTAACTTCGATTACAGGAGAGAATGCAAATGGAAAGGTTTTAATCAAATGGAAGCCACCTCAGGCTAACTCCTCTGATGTAAAAGGGTATAAGATTTATTACGGATATAATTCAAACTCTTTTAGTGGTGACTTCTCTGATAAAGGTCCATCACCACTTGATGCAGGTAATCCCTGTATAGTAGTAGATAATGAGGCACAATGTTATTTCTGGCTAACAGGTCTTCCAAATAATGCACAATTCTATGTAAACATATCGGCGTATGATGATACTCAACTGCCCGGCTCAAACGAGGGGATGCTCTCAGATTCATCACTAAAAATGATGGCTGCAGAGGTAACCCCTGATCCTATCGGAGAAATAAGTCTACAGGACATAAAACAGCGTAGTGGTGCTGTATTTGAAAGTGTAGTTGTTAGAGACGGAATTTTATATGCCACTGTGAGCAATTCTTCTGGAGACGGTGGATTATATCTTCTGGATGTTGCCTATCCTGATGCCCCCAAAGTCATTGGGTTTATTACGAATGCCTATTTCAAATATATGTATGGAGTGAGGCTTTATGGAAAATATGCATTTATTCCAGATGGTGAAAATGGTGTGCATATTATTGATGTATCTCAGATGAAAAATCCACAAAAGATCAGGACTATTGTTTTACCTGCGAATGAACATGCTGTTTCTGTGGATGTGTATGATAGATTCCTGTTTGTTGCAGCAAATTCAGAGGGAATAAGTAATGGTAAGGTACTATATGTTTATAATATCGGAGATATTAATAATCCTGTATTGAAGCTCTCATATATGCCATATCCTATCACATTGAATTATCCAACAGATATTAAAGTTGAGGGAGAGATTGCCGTTCTTTCTTTTGATAATTTGTCCTCATCGGACAAGAGAATTCTTAAGATTACATATAACAATGATGATATCAATTTTACAGAAATTTCAGAGGAACCTCAGGGATATTTTACTCAGACACTTCTATCCTATGATAGTATGTTTGCTACAGGGTATGGTGAAATTAGATTTTTTAAATATAAAGGTGCTGTATACGAACTAATTACTTCAACCTCAGTCTTTGATATATATAGTATAGGAATATCCTCTAAAGGTCCTTATGTATATGTTAGAACAGATAAAAATTTGAAAATTATAAAAAGAATTGAAAACGAGTTTCTATCTGTAAATTATGTTGAAGTTCTGGGAGATGGATATTTACCAGTTTCGCCCAGAAAATCAGTCCCCATGAGCTCTTTTTATGTATATAATAACACCCTGTTTGTCTCATACTTTTCAAAAGAAACAAACTCAACTGGTATAAAGATTTATAATCTCGCCAATCCAAGGATTCCACAGTCAATTGGACAGTCCAGTATAACCGTTGAAGGAGGATATGATATTGATTTATATAAAGAAAAAATACTGCTCGCAAATGGTTCAGGAGGGTTTTATATTGCAGAGGTTGTAGGTAATACCAGCATTCAGGAGTTCTTTTCCGATTATTCTGCTGGATCCTGTATCAAAGTATATAATTTTGATAATTTTGTATATGCAATTAAAAGTAACAATGTCCTGAGATATTCTTTCAGAGTTGATGATCAGAATAATCAAAAGGTTAGGGTGGATAATCTTTACACATCTGTCTCAGGTGAGATTATTGATGCTATTGTTGATTGGCCATATCTAATTGTCGGCTTAAAGACAGAAATAGGAAAGGAAAATGTTATAAATAAAATAGATATTGTAAGTCTTATTGACAATCAGGTAAAGGCAACCATCCCGATCAATACCTCACAATGGCCAAACTTTAGATCTTCAAATCTACTTGGGCTGTCTGGAAACAAACTATTTCTTGCCTATCCTGATAATAATATAAAACTTTATGATATTTCAGTATTATCTAATATCGTGGAAAAAGATATACCGGGCACATTAAACCTTGGTTCTATTTCAATATCCGGACAGTATCTTTTTTATAGTTGGATGTATAAAATAATGGTTCTTAACATAGATACTTATGTGCCAGAAAAGGAAGTATTTGCAGGTTATGGAGGTGGTCCACAGGACATTATACCTCTTGGAGGAATGATCGGGGTGGGAACTTCATCTGGAGAGATAGACATATACAGTTTGAAAAACAATCCTCAATTGTACTCAAGATATGCTTTTGATGGCAGATATAACAGAATAGTTGCAACAGGAAATATTTTATATTCTTCAAACTATATGAGTCAACTTATCATTCTGAGCCTTGAATAGAGAAAACCGAGATTGGTAATTGATGGATCAAAAATCCTTGCAGAGGTTGAAAAATATTTTTGTTATATTCTATCACCACATGTAAGTTATTGAAATAAACGGAAAAACAACAGTAGAATAATCATCGTCATCTTGAAAAATTTTTGGTGATAAAATTTGTACTAATACTCCTTCCATGGAAAAATTTTCAAATTGAATTCCCAGTCCATAATTTGTAAACAAGATGCCTATGTAATCAGTTTCAATAACTAAATACAATATTCTTAAAAAGTACAGCCTTAATCCAAAAGAAGGGTATAGGATATAGAAATATTTATAGGTATTAAAGAAACAAATCGCTCCTGCATTAAAAAGTAGTTTATTCTTATTTTGATATGAGTATACAAGATGTAATGTTGGTAGAAAGACGGAAGGATTATTATCGTATTGCGAAGAAAAATTGAAGTTAATGCCGGGCATGATGGCAAAACTGTTATTCTCTTTTTGATAAAGTTGTGCTTTTAGTGATAGGCCGGTAACGAGAAAATCTGATTTCTTTTTTAAAATAGGATTGAGAAATAGGGTGGTAGTAGAAAATTGAATTTTATTGGTGATAGAATAACTGAATTGGGGGGTGATCAGGATGGGGTTAATATCTTCATAAAATAATAAATAAAGGGATGCGGAGAATGTGGCTTCTGGCATGGTGAATGCTGTCGGAAATAGTACAAGTCTATCATCAGATGCGTAAAACCTCCTGTACTCTTCTTCTTCTTTTGATTCTTCTTTTACATCTTCTGAGGTCTTCCACTTATAGTCACGCAGATTATAGCCAGTAGAGAAATTTGGAGTATCTGCCTTTGTATCACTTGAAAACATAAGTATTAGAGTGAAAAAGATAATAAGCGAGTAAAATCCGGGTATATAAAACTTTTTTTGATTAGTAAAAATTATGCTCTTTAATATCATTGTTTAGATTATTATATTAAATCTACCATTTTGAATCAAGGAGAAATTTTGAGATGATAATTCCAGATTATAGAGACTTTATTTGTTTATCGTATAAAAACTGATATTGGTATTTTGAAGATAAGTACTTTCATATATTACCATCTGTAATTTATTGAAATAAGTGGTAAAGTTAGGAGTGAATATGCAGGATCATTATCCTTAGAGTAACCAGATATATCAATTTTTAACTCCGGGAATAAATAATTTACTAATAATACTTCAAAAGAAAAATTTTCATATTGAATTCCCAGCCCAAAGTTGAATGTGACGGTAATAAAATAAATTCCCGTTTCTATAACAAGGTCAAACATTTTTAAAAAGCGGTACCTAAGTCCAGCATAGGGTAATACAGGAAAAATGAACCCTTTATTAGATGGTAAAAAAAATATCATACCAGAGTTTAGAAGCAAGGTGTTCTCATATTTAGTTGAATATATTAGATTTAATGTGGGTTGAATCCATGTTGAGTAAGTATCGTCTGTATAATCAAAAAAAACAAAACCGCCAGGCATGACAGAAAAACTATAGTCATCTTTTTGATACAATTGTGCTTTGAGAGATAAAAGGCTAAGAAAATTTCTCGATTCCCCTTTTATATTTCTTATATTTCCTTTTATAACAGAGCCTTGCAGCAGTGTTGTAGAAGAAAGTTGAATTTTGTTGGTTATTGAATAACTGAATTGTGGGGCGATCAGTAGGTGGTAAATATCTTCTGAAAATAATGAATAAAGGGATGTAGAGAACGTGCCTTCTGGCATGGTGATTGCTGTGGGGAATAGTATAAGTCTATCACTCAATGGATTAAACCTCTGTCTCTGCCCTTCTTTGTTTTTTGTACCTTCTTTTATGTCCTCCGATGTCTTCAACTTATAATCATTCAGATTACGGTCATTAGAAAAATCTGGAGCAACCGCTATCAGGTCATCAGGAATTATTAATAATAATAAAAGAAAAACTATAATCGGAGGGAACATGTAAATAAAAGCCTTTGCTTGCTCAATTAAGACCATACTTTTTAATATAAATACTTGAAAGATAGTATATTAAATCTGCTCTAAAATCAATGAATAATCTTGAAACTGGTAACTCAAATTCAAAGCATAGATTTTATTTCTAAGAAGTTTGTAAGTTTGCACCAATACCTATTTTGCTTGTGTTTGTGATGATTTTCTGATACTGAGTATCACATCTTCTTATGAGGAGTTATCAATCTTTTCAAAAGTTAAACTATTTTTTTAAGTGATGAGGAGCGGGTTTATGATCAGGATGTTTTATCTGATTTTCATCTGCCTTAATATTTTCTCCTGCTCTGAAAGAGTGGAGACAGGATTCGGTTTTTTGGATGATACAGGGACAATGGGAGATATTACAACAGATACAGATAATAAAAAAGATATTCTGAGACTTAGTGCAAAGGGGAAGGTGATTATTAATTCGAAGAATGAGAGTGTAAGGCTCAGAGGTTTTAATCTGGGAGGGTATCTGTTTCTGGAGACATGGGTAAATCAGATTGATTATACTACTTCTGCAAGGGCATATAAATTTGCTCAGAATAGTCAGTATCGCGAAGAAATTGTTATTTCCCTTATAGATTCTATTCCTGAGGCAAAGAAGGGAGATCCTCTACCAAATGTGTGTATAGGTAATGGAGACGGATGGCTTGAGAAATTTAAAACTGAACTATTAAAAAGAATACCCGAATCTGATGCCCTTTCTTTTATTGAGGAATTAAAAAAATATCCTACAATTTGTGATGACTCCGATTATAAGTTAAGATGGCTGCTTAAAATGAGGTTTGGTATAGAAGGTAGAGATGAACTGATTCTGGACTTTATTAAGGCCTGGATTACAGAGGATGATATAAAATGGATTTCTGAAAATGGGTTTAATTTAATCAGGGTGCCAATAGGATATAGAACGCTAACAACAGATCCGGACTCTGAACTTCCCGAAAAACTAACATTCAATGAAAAGGTCTTTGGTGTCATAGATGAACTCCTTAACTGGTGTGAGAAGTATGGCGTTTATACTGTAATTGATCTTCAGGAGTCTCCGGGCGGACACAATGACTATTCAGGATTCCCCGCACATCTTTATGAAAATGAAAAGATGCAAAAACTTACCATTGAACTCTGGAAGTATATTTCTTCAAGATACAAAGATAGAAACATTGTAGCAATGTACTCGCTACTTGCAGAGCCTTATAGTGCCCCCGATACAAAGAGCAGGGATGAGATGTATGATAAACTGGTTAAGGCAATAAGAGAAAATGGCGATGATCATCTGCTTGTAATTCACGATGGATTTAAGGGTATGGGAAGTCTTCCCGATCCAGCAAAATATGGATGGACAAATGTGGTATATTCAACTCATATATTTGAGTTTGATGCCAGTTCGCTCTCTTATTATAAGACCCTGATTGATCTATATAATCAGATTTACATGGAGGCTCAAAGGAATCAAAATGTACCATATTTTATAGGTAGTTTTTCTGTAATAAAAGATCTGGATTGGGCTTATGATGCACTATCAGAACTGGTTAATTGGTTTGAAAAGAGAGGTTATCACTGGTCTGTATGGACATATAAGAGGATTGATAGTCCTGAGGCAAAAATTCTTTACAATCATAGCTCAATGTGGGGCGTAAGAAAGATTTTGAAGTCTGACTTCGAAGTGGCTGATATATATATCGACTCAAAAGAAGAGATAAAAAGGAAATTTAAGGCTTATAAAGATTTGGTACTTGATCCAGACCAGAGGATGCTTGATATATTAAAATCATTTCAAAAGTAAACGGAGGCGTTGATACCAATGAAAAAAATTATTCTTATTGTCTCTTTTTTCCTTGTAGCTGGCTGTCTTGATTCAGAAAGGCAACCTTATACTAAACTCTCGCCGTTAAAGGTGGATAGAACATATTTTAGAGATGTGTACAATAGATATGTATACCTCAATGGCATCAATGTTGGCGGGACAAATAAGCTTCCAGTAAGTCCAGTACCGACCGCCGATCCGAGAGGAGAGCCTGTATCTTTTGTAGGTAGACCGTTTCCTCTATCTGAAGCGGACAAGTGGTTCTCTCTTATGAGGGATCTCGGATTCAATTCCATAAGACTTGTTGTAAACTGGGAGGCGGTAGAGCATGATGGTCCGGGAAAGTTTGATTATGAATATCTCAACTATATTAGAGAGATAGTGAAGAAGGCAAATGAGTATAATATCTATGTGCTGGTAAATTTTCACGAAAATCTCTTCTCAAGGCTGCTCTATGTAAATTTTAACAGGCATCCAGAATTTGGGGAGGATGGTTCGCTTGAATATATGCTTGCATCTGTCTTTCCGGACGAGACTGAACTGGATAGAGGAAGGGTAAAATTTGATAGTCGTACAACAGGAGATGGCGCTCCCAGATGGGCAGTGAAGGCGTGTCTGCCAGAGAAGAATCTGGATTCAAAAAAGTGGGGAGTCTTTAAGATTCTCGGGAATCTTGGCGATCCTTTTATGAGGGATCAAATAATTAGTAACATCAATAGTCTCATCGGAGACTCGTCTATTCCGGGACCCGTTCCAGCACCCGAAGAAAGGGATCTTTCAAAATGGCTTCAGGATATGGTGCTTAAGATGGAAAATAACCTGAAAGAGCCTCTTATCCCCTTTGATATAACCGAAACCACCGATGTATTTCCATTTACAAACTGGTGGAATAACACGCTCTTAAGTTATGATATAAACAGGTGTTATGCTGCGTTCTTTGCCGGGGATAAAGTTTTTCCATCCTATGAGTACGAATATCCTGATCTATCTGATAGTTCGGGCAAACGAATGATAAAAATGAATATAAAAGACTATCTTCAGACCGGATATATAAATTCGTGGATAAAGGTTGTGGAGGCTGTAAGAGACCTTCCAAATGTTATTGGATATGACCTGATTAATGAGCCACCCGGTGGGTTTTTAATGCTTACCATTATGTCTGCATACTTCTCTTCTGAGTTTAATCCACAGAGTGTTAAGAATCTGCTTGTTAATATAGTAGGGGAGGAGAAGGCTGAGGCGTTGTATAGATTGATATTTCTTTTGAATCTCCTTCCACTTTTTCCAACAGACTCGTATTTTGAAGATAGATATGCAAACAACCATAAGTCAGAAATATATACTTATGCAGATGAACACAACGCCGAGTATCAGACATGGCTTTCTGAGAATGAGGAGAAATATAAGAAAGAGACAGAATCAATGAGTGAATCTGAGAAAAATTCATTTTTTAAGAAGAAATTTTTTATAGATATTAACAGACCTGAAATAGAAAATGAGAAGTCTCTATACAAAAAAGTATTAAGAGAGCAGTATCAGGCTGATAAGATCGATACATTCGCCACACTTGATCTCAATATGAACTTTGTGGTCTATCTCGTGGAATTGTACAAAAGGATTGGTGCGGCAATACAGAATGCGGATCCGCGGGCGACTATCTGGCTCGAAGAGGGTGGAGGTGCTCTGGATTCATTGCTTGGTGGCACGCTTGGTACAGTTAATCTTTACAGGCCCGAAGAACTAAAACAGGTGGTGTTTACTCCTCACTGGTATCCAGATATATATCCATTCTTCGGAATTAACTCTCCCCCGAGAGATTTTACAGTGGATGAGTGGAGAGTTCAGGATTTTACACCATATCTTAAGGAGAAGGTAGACGCTGTAAAGAGTACCTTTGGACTTATGCCTGTAGTCTTTGGTGAGTTTGGTACATACTTCAATTACAAAGGGATAGAAAAATCGATTGAGTCGGATTATCAGATCTCGGCCGAAATTCTGGATAATTATTATGAGGGGTTTGAAAATTTATTTCTTCATAGAATGATATGGTGCTTCTCAGCAAACAACAGTTATGAAAAGGGAGATCTCTGGAATTATGAGGACTTTTCTGTGATTGATCCAGATGGCAAACCAAGGGCAGAGAGGGCGTTCTCAAGACCATATCCAAAGTTTCTCTCTGGCAAACCTGTAAGTATGCATTTTTATTCTGATTATCACTACTACGATTCACAGAAAGGGATTGTTGATCCACTGAGGGAGTTTTATATGTCCATGGAGAGCAAAGAATCGGATATGCCAACTGAGATTTTTGTCCCATATGTTCAATATAAAGATGGATTTTATGTGTTTCTGTCAGATGGATGGGGGACATTTGATGAGAAGACTTCCACATTCTTCTGGTACCCGACAGATGATAATCCGCTCTCAAAACATGAGATTTATATAAGACCGGTTCAGGAAGGAAGAGATTATTCAGGGTGGACATATTTTTATAAAGAGGGCAGGCTTCTGGTCGGGAACAGGGAATAAGAGAGGTGGGCAAATATGAAAAAGATATCTTTTATTATAATATTTCTCATAAGCTTCTACACAAATGCTCAGGATCTAAACGAACAGATTATAAAGAGCAAGAGGTCGGCAGATTTCAATCTTGAACTCCTGAATATGTTTTTGCTCAGGAATGATACGGACTTCGATAGAACTCCTATCTACTATGATAAGTTTGGGCAGGAACAGGGACTTCTTGGGACATTTTTGAAACCGATGATAACATTGAGGGCAAATAATCATCTGAGATTCTACTGGGAATCTGAGATAGGGCTGGATCTCTGGGGTAGAAACAATCCGGATGTAGGGCTCAATGAACAGAATTCAGAACTCGCACTCGGCATAAAACAGAGAGAGATATATGGAGAACTAAATTATGAAGGTTTTTTTCTAAAGGCCGGTTTTCAGAGGGTAATCGATGTTTCAACACTCTTTGTGAACCACTGGATAGGAGCCTTAAAGGTTGGATATGATAATAAAGATTTTGGTGCTTTTCTTATAGCGGGAGAATATCCCGATCAGACATATAAAGGGTGGGATTTCTCATCTGCAAGTTTTAATACTGATGTGTTTTTACTGGGTCTGGATGGATATTATTGCATTATTGAGGAACTAAAACTTTACACCGGTATTTACTTTGTGGATGATATGCACACAATTGATCGAAGAAGGCAGATTACAGCATTTGAGGGAAAACTTTCATTTGAGAAGTACGGGCTTATGATCTCTCTTTCGGGCACATATATGATGGGATACAGGCACAAAGGTGGGGCTGACTTAAAAAACATCGACATCTCCGCATACGGATTTACGCTTAATGCCGGTTACAATATTGCACAAAGATTTGTCATGGATGCAGTGTTTACATATATGTCATCAGATGACGGATTTGAGGGGAATGACTCAGGGGCTTTCCTGTTCAGTTCCAGAAGGGCTGGACCATCTTTGCTTCTTAGCGAGAATGATATACGTCCTATTGGAGACAATCTGGACAAGAGAATCGGAGCTTATGATGGAGTATTTTATGAGATGAAGGCAGGGCTTCTGGGGCTTGATCTCGGTCTTTATTATCTCCATAATTTTATTAAAGTTGGTCCTATAACTGGCCTTTTGTTTACAACCAATTCTGATAATTCAATGGGTTCCAATTTTGTGGGCTGGGAGAACAACCTCCTTCTGGATATGACCTTTTTTGAAAATCTTTTTTCCTTTCAGCTCATAGGTGGAATTTTGATACCGGGAGAGGCAGGTGCGGCTTTTATAAATCAGATAAATCGCACAGATTACACCAATTCAGAAGGGGAGAAGATTTCTGTAACGGAGCCTATTTATTACACTCAAAGTGGTATCTTAATGAGATTCTAACCTAAAATCTGAAACCGCGCGGGATCACCACAACTCCTCCCTCTGAAACATAGAACCTTCTGCGATCCTCATTTATATCAAATCCTATAGTTGTCTTTTCTGGAATGAATACATCTTTATCAATTATTGCTCGCCTTATTTTGCAATGTCTTCCTACTATTACATTGTCAAATATTACAGATTCGTTGATATCACAATATGAATTGATTCTTACACATGGAGATAAGATGGATCTTTTTACCACACTTCCTGATATGATGCAGCCCTCCGATATTAATGAGTCAAGAGCATAACCAGCTCTACCAGATCCAAAATCTGCAAATACAAATTTGGCAGGTGGCATATTTAACGAGATAGCCTTGATAGGCCATTCCGCATTATAGAGTGAAAAAGGTGGAGATACCGAGACCATCTCCATGGATGTATTAAAATAGCCATCAATCGTTCCCACATCTCTAAAATAGCCTTTTTCATTTTCATTCATGCCAGGAACGGTATTTTGATTGAAATCGTAGGCATATACCTTATGAGTCTTTACAAGCTCTGGTATTATATCCCTTGATAGATCGTGGGTGCTTTTATCATCGTGACTATCCTCGATAACAGCGTTGAGTAAGACCTCTTTTTTGAAAATAAAATTTCCCATTGAGGCTACGGGTTTTTCAAAGTAAATTATATCCCTGCTTACGGGTTTCTCTATATAGTTTATGACTCTTCCATCGGGGTCTGTGGATAGAATTCCATATCTGTTGAATTCATGTTGCGGGAAAGTTGTTGTAGATATGGTAAGATCTGCGTTCTTCTCGATATGGTAGTTGAACATCTTTGAGATATCCATTCTGTAGATGTGATCGGCTCCAAATACCAGAATGTATTCAGGTTTTTCAGACTCAATTATATCTATATTCTGAAATATTGCATCCGCAGAGCCCCTGAACCACTCTTTTGTGACTCTCATCTGGGCAGGAACCACATCTATGTAATGATCCAGTACATTGCTGAGTCTCCACGTCCTGAAGATGTGCTGAATAAGAGAGTCTGCCTTATATTGTGTAATGACTTTAATCCACAGAAAGCCTGAGTTTACAAGGTTGGAGAGTACAAAATCAATAAGTCTATATCTCCCCGCAAAAGGAACTGCCGGTTTTGCTCTGGTCATTGTAAGCGGATATAGTCTTCTACCTTCTCCGCCGGCGAGTACTATCGAAAGGGCACGTCTCATATATATAATAGTATTATCCCAATAAACTTTATTGTCAATCTCAACCTTTTGTGATAAAGAGTTCCTCATTATGAAGTATGCAGGAATTGTCCTTAAAATCACTCACCCTCAAATAGAGCAGATATTTTCCAACATCCTATCAGAACTTAAACATTATCATATAAAGGCTTTTCTCGATGATGCATCGGCGCGAAGGCTACAGTACCCTGACATACTAAACTCTGAGACTGCAAGATTGATAGATTTTTTAATAGTGGCAGGTGGAGATGGAACATTTCTGAGGTCAATGGAGTATCTTACCAGCAAGGATAAGCCTGTAATAGGAATAAATCTCAGTGGCTCTCTTGGATTTATTACCGAAATAACAATGGAAGAATTGAGAGAGACTCTTTCTGATGTTGTATCAGAAAACTTTAGATCAATATACAAGATGAGGCTCAGGTGTAATGTCAATAGGGGCGACAGATGTATCTGCTCTTCTGATGTATTAAACGAAGGTACTTTTATCAGAAACTCGCTTACGCCCATTGTAAATTTTGACCTCTGGGTAGATAATTTATATCTGAGTAAAATCAAGGCAGATGGAATTATTGTGGCTACTCCTACGGGATCAACGGCTTATAATATGTCTGTAAATGGACCGATCCTTCATCCCGCAACAGACGGCATCATAGTAAATGCAATCTCACCACATATGCTTTCATTCAGGCCTATAATTCTTCCCGGAAGTGTCCGAATCAGGGTTAAGATCTCCAAAGCGATAGGACCTCTTTATGCAAGTTTTGATGGTCAGAGTGGGTGTGAGTTACAAAATCAGGATGAAATTAAAATAGAGAAGAGCAACTTTCCTATAAGAGTGGTTCAATCCAGAAGAAGAGACTTCTTTGATATCATAAGAACAAAGCTCAAATGGGGCGAGAAATAGACTGGATGCTCTCCTATATTCGAATAAAAGATTTTGCCATTATTGATGATGCTGAAATTGAATTTGATGGGGATTTTTCAGTAATTACAGGAGAGACTGGTGCAGGAAAGTCTATTCTTATTGAGGCGATTACGCTGCTTCTTGGCTCAAGGGGAGATACAGATTTTATCCGCAATAAGGCTGATGAACTGATGGTGGAGGGGCTTTTTCAGACGGGAGAGGATCAACTTCTTATAAAAAGGACCTTAAATATATCGGGAAGAACAAAGGTTTATATCAATGGTGAAATGGCAACTTTATCTCAACTTAAAGAAAGAACTTCATTTCTTGTAGATATATCGGGACAACATCAACATCAGATGTTATTAAATGAGGATTTTCATATTGATATTCTGAATAGATATGCGGATATTGAGCAGGAGTTGATTGAGTATAGAAGACTTAAGGGGGAGTATTTTGTATTAAAGGCTCGTCTGGACAATCTTCTTAATATGCTTTCAGAAAAGGAGAACAGACTCGAATTTTTGAGGTTTCAGAAGAATGAACTTAAAGATGCGGCGATCTCAAAAGAGGAATACGAGAGCCTGATAGAAGAGTCAAATATACTTAAAAACTCTTCAAGATTTCAGGATGTCTTAAAGGAGGTAGAAAGTCTTTTATATAGCAGAGACGGGAGTGTTGTAGAGCTTATAGGGAGGTCCGAAAAGAGACTCTCTGAATTGATTTCAATATCATCAGAATACAGCAGACTTATAGATGAATTATCTCAGGCAAGAACCGTGATTTCTGATATTGCCGAACTACTCAATGCAAGACTTAATAATACAGATTTTTCCTATGAGAGGCTTGATGAGGTTGAGGGTAGATTACACAGAATTAAGAGGATATGTGAAAAATACAAGATAGGTGTAGAGGACATAAAAAGCAGGCTTTCAAAGATAGAGGACGAGATAAATCTACTAACAAATTCAGATATTGAGATAGACAATACTGAGAATGGACTGAAATCTGTCTTTGATAAACTCTGCAATCTTGCATCCATACTCCATCAGAAAAGGGTAAGCGCCGCAGAAGAGCTCGTAAAGAGGTGTGAGGGGATATTAAACAGGCTCGGATTTAAGGGGGCAAATATCAGATTTGAAATAAATTATGAAAAGCCTTCCGATTATAAGGATGATAAAAAAATATTGGAAAATGGCTTTGACAGAGTCAGAATCCTTTTTGCACCAAATACTGGAGAGGAATATAAACCTCTTATGAAGATAGCCTCAGGCGGAGAGTTGTCCAGAGTTATGCTGGCATTCAAGAGCGCTTTGCTCGGAAGGGATACAGTCTCAACATATATCTTTGATGAGGTGGATGCGGGGATTGGAGGAGCCGTTGCTGAATCGGTGGGACTATTCTTAAAAGAGCTTTCAAAGAAGAGACAGGTAATTTGTATAACACATCTTCCACAGATTGCCTCGCTTGCAAGAGAGCATTTTACTGTAATAAAGGCTGTAGAAAAAGGCCGAACAAAGATTCACATAAGGCGGCTCAATAAAGATGAGCGTATTGATGAGATTGCGCGTATGCTGGGCGGACAGAAGATTACAGCAAAGAACAGGGCTTATGCAGAGGAGCTACTTGAGAAGAATAATTGAAATAGCATCTTTTCTAATATTTTATACACCGTGTTTATGTATTGCAGAGTATGCCATAGCGGAAAAGGTGGAGGGAGATGTCTTTCTCTTAACATCTCGAAGTGGCTGGGAGAGGGTTTATCAACAGGAGAAATTTAATCAAGCCATAAGAATAAAGACAGAAAAAGGAGGGAGTATACAACTCGGGATAGGGAAGAGTGCGAGTGTTAACATACTGGAAAATTCTATGCTTGAATTGAATGAGAGTTTCTTAAGCAGAACTTCAAAAGTCTCAGTTACACTTTTTTATGGTAGTTTTGAGATGAATATATCTGATCCATCAATAAAAATTATGATAATTACTCCCTGTAATCTCTATCTGGAAGAAAAGGGAGAATTTGTGATAAACCTGAA
>JBBISZ010000010.1:0-18973 GCA_037441045.1 Deltaproteobacteria bacterium
CTCCATTTGATGATAGTGCTATTATATCTATTGATGGTTTTGGAGATTTTTCATTCTGTAGCTAATAGAAAGATAAGAGAAATGACACCTTTTGAAAAAGTATATATACCACCAGCTGGTTATGATGCTGGTAATGCAATTGGTTCTGCATTGTGGTTGTACCACCAGATTATGAAAAATAATGATAGAAAATTTATGAATAATTCATTTTTTGGACCTGAATATACCAACGAATATATAGAGCAGATTGTCAAATCAAAGAACATAAATTATATAAAATGTGAGACGGAGGAAGAACTAATAGAAAAGAGTGCAACATTATTATCGGAAGGGGCTGTTATAGGCTGGTTTCAGGGAAGAACTGAGTTTGGACCGCGTGCATTAGGAAATAGATCTGTATTGACCCATCCCGGGAGGCCGGATGCTAAAGATTTAATAAATAGTAAAATAAAGAGAAGAGAGTCATTTAGGCCATTTGCTCCATCAATATTGAGAGAATATGTGTCGGAATATTTTGAACAGGATGACGATGTTTATTTTATGGAGAAAGTCTTTAAAATAAGACAGGAAAAAAGATCTTTAATTCCGGCTGTCACTCACGTAGATGGTACTGGTAGACTTCAAACTGTACATAAGGATATTTCACCAAGATATTATAGACTTATTAATAAATTCAGAGAGAAAACTGGTTTGCCAATACTCCTGAATACATCTTTTAATGAGAATGAACCAATAGTAAATACACCCGAAGAAGCACTTGATTGTTATCTGAGAACAGAGATGGATGCACTGGTAATGGGAAATATAATATGTAAAAGAAGATAATGCAATCTGTGGATTATATGAGTACGATTTCTTTTTATAATAGATTTTTTTATCCTGATATTTCTGCTACTTCTCAGATTCTTACCGAACTTGTAATTGGTTTGAGAGATAAAGGATTATCAACAAAAGTTGTCTGCAGTGATTATCTATATACTGGAGGAAGAGTTACCGAAGAATATAGAATAGAAGGAATTATTATTGACAGAATATCTTCTACAAATTTGGGGAAGTCATCTAAACTTGCCAGATATTCTGACTTTATCTCATTTATAATTGCTGCATCGGGAAAGATTCTGTTTGATAGATCAAAGTTATTTATATTTTTTACAGATCCCCCATTAATAAATCTGATTGGAAGTCTTTTAACTTATGTAAAAAACAAGAAGGTAATTGTTGTACTACAGGATTTTTTCCCATATGCTGCTGCTTCTACTTCTATGGTAAATAATTCTCTATTAATAAAAATACTTGATGAGAGTACTATATATTCGCTAAATAGGGTGGATAAAGTTGTTGTCTTAAGTGAACAGATGTTAGAATTTGCAATTAATAAGGGAGTTAAGAAAGATAGAATTGTTCTTATTCATAATTGGGCTGATGGAGGACTGATAATTCCAGATTATAATAAAAGTGAAATGTTTTTAGCAAAATTTGGTATAAGAAGGGAATCTTTCGTTGTTCTATATACTGGAAATATGGGAATCGGACATGAGTTTGATACTATAATGAATGTAATAAAAGAATTGCATGATGTTGAATTTGTTTTTGTAGGCGATGGTGTGAAAAGGTCTTATATTGAAAAAAGAGCGAAGGAGGAAAATCTCAAGAATGTAAGGTTATCTGGTTATGTTAAAAAAGAGGAGCTATCAGAACTACTATCTATTGCAGATTTAACGCTTCTTACACAAATAGAGAATGTTGTGGGATTGAATATGCCAAGCAAGTTATATAGTTATATGGCAGCAGGAAAGCCTATATGTTATATTGGGGCTATTGAGGGAGATGTATCCAGGATTCTTAAACAGTCAGGTTGTGGTAATTCATTTAAGGTTGGTGATGTTGCAGGTGTAACAAAATACATAAGGGAATTAAAGAAGGATAATGAAACTAAAAAGTCTATTGGTTTAAAAGGAAGAAAGTTTTTTGAGCAAAATTTTGATAAAAATATAGCAATAGACAAATATTATAGTCTTATAAAAGATGTACTCGATAATTGAATATAAGGAAGAATTTAAGGATTTCTATATAAAGTCTTTTGAAGAAGATGATATAGATGGCTTAATAAGTCTATTTGAGAGAAATTTTAAAAAGACTATGGGCCCAACAGAAAGTAAAAACCATTTTATATGGGAATACTTAAACAATCCTTTAAATATAGTTGCTATACTGATAGCAAAGAATGATAGAGATTATATGGCTCAATATGCATTGTTGCCTAAAAAGTTCAGCATATTCAACAAAGAATATCTATGTTGTTTATCGCTGGATACAGTAACAGATGTAAAATATAGAGGTAGAGGGCTTTTTCCACTATTAGCAAATCGATTATATGCTCTGGTAAAGGAAAGGGGCTTTTATTTTACTTATGGATTTCCTAATAAAAATAGCGCTGATGGTTTTTTTAACAAACTCAAATGGATAGAAATAAAAGGCATTGGTATAATGGTAAAACCTGTTTATTTAAAAAATGCAGATTATTCAAGAGTTCCAAAAGTTGGCAGCAAATATTTGGTAAGATTAATGTATAAGAGTTTTGCCAGATTAAACAATCTTCTTTTTAAGAGAGGCATGGATCCATCTTTAAGTTTTATAGAATATGAAAAATATGATTCTATATTCGATGGTATATGGAGTAATTTTGATAATAAAGAATATGTCATTTCAGTGAGAGATGGTGAATACATTAAGTGGAGATATTTTGATAAGCCCGAAAATAATTACAGGAAGTTTATAGTGATAAATGGAGATAATGTAGCAGGTTATTTTGTTACATCGGAGATTGAAAAATTTGGGATAAAGATTCTTTTTATTATAGACTTTCTTTTAATAGAGAAAAAATATTTATATGATATACTTGCTTATGTTGAGAAAATCGCAAAAGAATCAGGATGTATAATGATTAGCAGTATTGTGCCAATCTCTTTCAGAAGAATATTCCTTTTATCTGGTTTTTTGCCTCTTCCAGGGGTGATGTTCCCGCAGGATTTATACTTTGGTCTTTTACCTCATAATATTAATGATGAAGGAATGGTAAAAAAAGTTACAGATTTTAAAAACTGGTATCTTTCATGGAGTGATATAGATGTTGTGTAAAAATGCATTTGTAGTTGATGTTGAGGAATGGTTCCACCTGTGTGATAATGAAATAGAGCAAAAATTAGGCACACCTGAAAAACTGGAAGTTAGAGTAGTTGAGAACACTAAAAAATTAATTAAACTGTTAAAGGATAATAGATGTAGAGCGTCTTTTTTCTTTGTAGGTTGGGTTGCGGAAAGGTATCCCGATTTATTAAAGGAAGTTGTAAGTGAAGGATTCGAGATAGGTTGTCATAGTTATAGTCATAGAATCATTTATGAAATGAGCCCTGAAGAATTTGAGCAGGATCTTAAAAGGGCTACTGAAATAATTACAGATATTGCAGGAAAAAGGCCCACAGGATATAGAGCACCAGGCTTTTCCATAAAAAAGGACATGGGATGGTATTTTGATATTCTTGCTAAAAATGGCTACAGGTATGATGCGAGTATATTTCCAACATGGAGACCGCATGGCGGAGTTATATCATCTCCAGAAAAACCCTATATTGTTAATACAAAATATGGAGATATTTATGAGGTTCCACAGAGCGTTATTGGATTTAATAGACTAAAAATCTGCTTTTCTGGTGGAGGATATTTCAGACTACTTCCATACTGGTTTATAAAATTCGCCATTAATAGGCTTAATAAAAATAATATTCCTGTTTTAATATATATACATCCTCGTGAAATTGATATTAATCAACCAAGGATCAAAACAAATAAAATTAAGGAATTTAGATATTATATTAATATTGAGAAAACGGAAATTAAATTAAAAATGTTATTAAACGACTTTATATTTACAAATCTCTCAGAAATTATAAAAGAATATTTTAATATGAATGATTTTTAACTCACCACTTTTTAGCAGATAAAACTACAAGTGCCCAGACTCTTGAAAAATTAGTTTTCCCCATTCTGAATCTCTCAAATATTTTATCAATAAAATCATTATCAAATATCCTGCTACCCCTGACAATCTCTTTATAAAAATCCAATCTCTCCCTGAGCCAGATATCAAAAGGGAATGTGAAACCCATCTTGCGCCTGAATATTATTTCATTCGGTAGTAAGTCTCTGAATGCCTCTGTGAGTAGATATTTTTGTTGAGCCTTCCTGTATTTATATCTGGAAGGAATTGATAGAACAAATTCAGCCAGTTCATTATCTAAAAAAGGAACTCTTGTTTCAATTGAGTGCCACATGCTCATATAATCAGCATCCTTCAAGAGTTGACCCAGCATATAAAAGTCCATTTCTAATCGGGAGAGTGTGTTTTTGTAATCTTTGCTATAAATAAAATCTACGCCACTACTGAGTTCCTCAATCATTTTAATTATCTTCTCTCTATTTACCCCTGTCAGTCTTGATATATCCAGTGGAATAAACATACATCTCATTGTCAAATATATAAATAAATCACTTTTATTCCCAAGCAATGCTACTTTTCTGAACCTTTCGTTGCCAGTCCACCATCCAATCTGTCTTACCACAGAATCAGGCAATATATTGCTCTTTTTAAATCTTATTATGTTATCAATCTTTCCAAAGTATCCATAACCCATGAAAAGTTCATCCCCTCCAAGACCTGAAAGCACTGTCTTTACACCCGCTTCTCTTGCCATCTTCGAGACAAAATATGTATTTACTCCATCTATTGAAGGTTGATCTATCGCAGATATTATATCATCAAAGGATTTTTCAAAATCAGAATAGGTTATTGTATGAGCCCAGTGGTCAGAGCCAATAATATCTGCAACAAGATTCTGATATCTCTCCTCAGAAAATGAAGCCTCATTAAATTGCACAGCAAGTGTTTTAATAGGTATATTCAGATTTCTTGATGCAACAATAGAGATTAGTGATGAATCTATCCCTCCTGATAGGAAGACACCCAGAGGCGCATCTGAAATTAGATGTCTTCTGACAGCTTGCTCAAAGAGCTCCCTTGTCTGTTTTATTATAGATCTCTCATCCAGATCTTTTTTATAATCTAAATTTGTTTTTTTAAAATCCTTAATCTTGGTTGAAAAGTTGGTAAGATCTAATCTGAATATAGTACCCTTTTCTATCGTTCTTACTCTCTTCTTTGTGGTGAGCAGATTGGGTAGATAGCCAAATAATAAGAAATATATCTTAAAATCCTCATCTGTTTCAAAATCAGCAAAAATTCTCATTTCGGAAGAGAATATCAGTTTTTTACTATCCAGATAATAATAGAGTGGCTTTATTCCATACCTATCTCTTACTAAATATAAAAGATTTTTTCTATTATCAAATATACCAATTGAGAACATTCCAATAAATTTTTCAAATGCATCCTCTCCATACTCCTGGTATGCTCGCAATAATACCTCTGTATCACCTTGTGTGTCAAATCTGTACCCTTTACTTATTAATTCATCTCTTAATTCTCTAAAATTGTATATTTCACCATTGTAGATAAGTACGATATCATCTCTAATAAAGGGTTGGTTTGAGGCTTCCGAGATATCAATTATTGAGAGTCTGGTATGGCTTAATAAAACACCCTTTTTCTCATCTATGAAATCTCCATCTGCATCTGGTCCCCTATGTTTTAATTCTTTTTTAAATCTATCTGAATATTCTTTTAGATAATCGTATGAGCAACCATCCTTTATTACTAATCCAGCAATTCCACACATAGTGTTTTTTTACTTTTTTTTATTTAATTTCAACAAAATAACGAACAACAGGAATCTATCTGTAAGAATATTGCGATTTTTATTAAATGCACCAGGATCGTATAGAATTTATCACCGAATAGTAATTCCATAAAATATGATTTTTTATCTAGGGTGAAATGTTTAGAGGAGTGGTGTGCAAAAATGTGATAGTATTTTTTTATTCAGTGTGATTGGTATTGAAAAAACGGGCGTAGGTTGATATAAAAAATAGATGTATATCAGCGGGCGAGAGTTTTTGACGGGAATTGCAGCCTTTGCGTCTTAATTTCTTATTCCTGGATGTGATTCAAAGAGATTTGGAAAGAGGTTGATGTCTTTATCAAAAGATGAGAGTAAAGGATCAGATATGAGTATTGATTTTGAACCTGCTTATATAACATTACACAGGAGTGGTGATCTAAAGAAAAGGGCGGAGGAGCTCTTAAATTCTCTTTCGGAATGTCATCTCTGTCCGAGAGAGTGTGGAGTCAATAGAAAAGCAGAAGAAAAGGGTATATGCAGGGCACCGTATGAAGTTTATATATCTTCATTTCATCCTCACTTTGGGGAAGAGCCTCCTCTTGTTGGAAGAAATGGCTCTGGTACAATATTTTTTACTCATTGTTCTCTAAGATGTGTATTCTGTATCAACTATGAGATCAGTCATCTTGGTGAAGGTTATATGGGCTCAATAAATAAACTTGCTGAGGCAATGCTCATTCTCCAGAAGCAGAAGGGCTGTCACAATATAAATTTTGTAACACCGACTCATTATATGCCATATATTCTTATGGCTATTGATATTGCTGCAGAAAAAGGTCTCAATGTCCCGATCGTATATAATACCTGTGGATGGGAAAAAGTTGAGATGCTCAAATTTCTGGATGGGGTGGTAGATATTTATCTTCCAGACTTTAAATATTATGATGGTGAGATGGCTGCAAAATATTCTGCTGGTGCCAAAAATTATCCTGAGATTACAAAAGCCGCGCTTCTGGAGATGCACAGACAGGTCGGAGTTGCGATTACACCCATAGATGGAATAATGCGAAGAGGGCTTATGATAAGACACCTCGTGATGCCAAATAATGTGAGTGGTTCTTTAGAAGTAATGAGATGGATAGCAAAAAATTTGCCGTTGAATACTTACATCAATATTATGAGTCAATATACATCTGTGTACAAAGCAAAGTATTTTAGAGAGATTGCAAGGAGAATAACGCAAGAGGAATATCTTGAGGTTGTGTATGAGGCAAAGAGGCTTGGATTTACCAATCTGGAGATTCAGGGCATATAATATTTTTCTGATATAGATTATCCAGATCTTGACAGTCAAAACTCAGAAATCCTTTAATTTCAAGATATTAAGGTAAACTCCTTCGCTTTATTTATAAAGGGCTCTGACAGATTAAATGATGGGATGGATTCTTCTTTGAATACCGAATATAGTTCTTAAAAACCCAAAATTTTTCTTTTGAGATAGTGCGTCACAATCATTTCCCATTTCAGGATCAGTATTAATTCATTTTATAAAGTGTTTTGATATCCTTCTGTTAAAAAACATTTGTAGAAAGCACAAATCAAAGATATAAATCCTTAAGGTTGTTGAAGGTAAAACAGCAGGATATGGCAGATTATAGTATTACAAAGAAGGCAGGAGTGGTCAGTCTGTTGACGGTGGTTAGTCGTATCTCGGGTTTTTTTAGAGATGCTACTATCTCCCACATTTTTGGTGCTGGCTGGCTGACAGATGCCTTTATGATAGCATTTACGATTCCAAATATGTTCAGGAGGCTACTGGCAGAAGGTGCTCTATCGATAGCATTTGTCCCTGTTTTTAGCAAATATAGCGCAACCAGATCAAGAGAGGATTATCAGGAACTTTTGAGCAGTACACTCTCTCTTCTTTCCTTGATTACAGGTGTTGTGGTGTTAATAGGGATAGTCTTTTCGCCGCAGATTATTAGATTGTTTGCACCGGGATTTGAGAATCAGCAGTTTGAACTCGCTGTATTCCTGAATAGGCTTATGTTTCCCTACCTGTTTTTTATTTCGCTAACATCATTTTTTATTGGAGTGCTGTATTCGAAAAAATCTTTTGCCGTCCCTGCTACATCTCAGATAGAGTTAAATCTGGTAATGATCCTGTGTGCAGTTTTGCTTTACCGTTTTTTTAATATGCGTATTGTCTCTCTGGCAATAGGTGTCCTGACAGGTGGCTTTCTTCAACTTCTAACTCAGGCATACTATGGTACAAAGCAAAAATATTATATTCCGTCATTAAGATGGAACCCATCTCATCCCGATGTAAAGAAAATGATGAAATTGATGTTGCCCGCGACTGCGGGAATCGCTATATATCAGATAAATCTTATGGTCTCAAGGGCGCTCGCCTCACTTATAGAGGATGGTACGGTAACGTATATATATCTATCCGATAGAATCTTTGAACTTCCGCTCGGAATCTTTGCCGTGGCTATTGCAACTGTCTCGCTTCCTGCTCTCTCTGAATATTATGCAAAGAGTGAGATTGATAATTTTCGTAAGACCATATCAAAGTCTTTAAGGAGCACAATGTTTATTTCTATACCGGCGATGTTTGGGGTACTGGCACTTAATCTACCGATAATTAGTTTCCTCTTCCAGCACGGGAAATTTACATATGAAAATACTGTGAGTTGTGCCCCCATCGTATTTAATGCCATGTTAGGACTCTTCGCGGTCTCCGGCACAAGGATCTCTGTGCAGGCATTTTATGCAACTGGAGATATAAAGTCGCCTGTCTGGATAGCCTTTTTTGCATTTATAGTAAACTTGATCTTTTCACTGATGTTTATTTACATTTTTCATCTCGGCGGCGGTGGACTTACTATGGCTAATACAATCTCAAATATCTTCAATTTCTTAATTCTGTCGATAGTCCTTTTCAAGAAAATCGGTGATTATGAGATTAGAAGAATTCTTACCACAATCGTAAAGACCACAATTGCATCATCTGTTATGTTCTTATCTATATTCTGGGCATCAGGATTGAAGGTATGGTCAACTGCAGGAAATTACCATATAAAGACTCTATATCTATTCGGAGCCATTTTTCTGGGAATGCTAATATTTTCTATCACGGCTTATCTTTTGAAGATCGAAGAGATGAGATATTCAGTAGAGGCTCTTAAAAAAAGATTTAATAAGCACTGATCTTTTTGTAGTAATAAACTGTCAAAAGCTTACCGCTCGCAAAAAGTGCCAGTTACCTTGATTTCTCTTGCTATATCTTAACTCATTGAAATTGTTGGTAAAAATGAAACATTCAATCAACCAGTGCCAGTTACTTTTTACTTCCCTGTTACTTTTTACTTCCTGTACCTGTAAAGGTAGAGTTTTCTTGAATACACGTAATGAGTGCCAGTTACTTTGTCTTATTGATCCCTATCCTAACATTTTGGTATTGTATTATTGTATATTAATTGGTAATAAACAGGTAGTTGGAAAGCATAGGTGCCGGTTACTTTTTTACTTCTTTGGCTTGAGATTGCAAATCCTATAGTTAATAGTCTACATTTAATAGTATTTAAGTAGTGTATCTTGTTTACAGTGTCTATTTCCTGTAATATAGTTCGTGGTGTGGTCCGTAATGCCAGTTATTGATCCTACTTAACTTATTAATTTTGTTGGAAATAATTTAAAACTCAGGCAATCAATGATAACTAATGTTGATTCTGAGTGCCAGATACAAATACGGTACAATCAAAGATTGTGCCTTGGTTTTTTTTAGCGTTTACTTCACAGGAATTTCTAATTTTTAATATTATTTTTAATATTAGGTGTTTTTTAGTTTATGAATAGTGCCAGTTACTTTTTCACTCAAGGTTACTTTTTTATATTTTTTTGATTTGGACATCGTAGTTATTATTAGTAATTTGAGCTATAAAATTAAACAAGTTATGTTAACATAAGTATACAACGGATATAAGAATAAAGGGTAGTAAATTGCTAATTAGTTAAAGGTGTGAAAAAGTTCACACAGTAGATATGTTTCACTCTTTTTCACCTGTTTGTGAGCCTGTTTTATTTTCTAATGTGTTGATATCATTGTGTTTTATACTTTCGGTACGATACTTGAATACCGATTTGACCTGCTGTTTGAGAGCAGCCCTTTAAAGAGGAGTTTTTATGGATATTTTTCTTATTACAATTCTTCCGTTTACTGCATTGGCATTGTTTTTCCTGACTATGCTAATAGTGTTTTTTATCAAGACACTAGTCTATGGAATGCCCAACACTCAGAGAATTACAGATAAAGGGGAGACCGTCTTTCTTGGTAGATTTTTTATGGAATACTGGTTCTGGCTGGTTGTAAATCCGATTCAGCGAATCTTTGTAAATGCGAAACTTTCACCCGATATCATCACAATTACATCGTTGTTTTTCGGAATTGGTGCAGGTGTTGCCTTCCATTTTGGCTGGTTTGCTCTTGCAGGGTGGTTGATCTTTGCCGGTGGAACATGTGATATTCTGGATGGGGCAGTTGCAAGGGCGCTCAAGACTACAAGAAAGTCAGGTGCATTTCTGGATTCAAATATTGATAGATTTACAGAGATTTTTACATTCGCCGGACTGGCATCATACTACAACGGTACGCCAGTGGCTTATCTGGTATATTTTGCAATAGCCGGCTCACTTATGGTCAGTTATACCAGGGCGAGATCCGAGGCGTTACAGATAGATTGCAAAGTCGGCAATATGCAGAGGGCAGAGAGGATTGTTTATACAGGTTTTGGCGCAGTCTTATCACCAATTGTAGCCACAGCAATCGAACCCAACAATCCACATCCAATTTACTACTTGATGGTGATTGCTCTTTTTATCATTGCCGTTTTTTCAAATACAACTGCTATTCGTAGATTCTTTTTTACACTCTCAAAGTTGAGAGAGATTGACAGACTAAATAACAAGTGAGGAGCCTTATATGATAAAGAAATTTATTCAAATCAACTCACCTGAACTCAAAAAAAGACTCTGGAAACTGACAGTTGCCCCATATAATGGTATTGTAATAGGGGCGATTATTCTCACCTTTCTGAACGCCCGAGTATGGGAGATAGAAGGTAGAGATTAATCTTACTGACTGAATATTGCAGATGAAAAGAGAACTTAAAATAGGAATTGTAACGGAATATTATTATCCTACGCTGGGTGGAATTCAGGAGCATGTGTATCATTTTTCAAAAGAGGCGGCAGCAAGAGGACATACTGTTCATATAATAACCTCAAATGTGATTGGCGCTGACCTCGGGTATGACGTTTATAATAATGATGTCAAAGTAATACGAATAGGCTACTCACTTCCGATTGTTTCCAACAATTCAATTGGGAGAATCAGTCTGGCACCTCAAATTTCAAAGAAAGTCCAGGAGACAATTGCCTCCGAAAGATATGATATCCTGCATATACATTCACCACTGCATCCCGTATTACCTATTCTTGCTCTCGCAAAGTCCAACACAACTACTGTCGGGACATTTCACACCAATTTTGATAAATCTGTTTTCTTTACAGTATTCAAGCCTTTTTTGAAGATGGGGATTAAAAGGCTTGATGGAATGATTGCCGTATCAGAGACAGCAATAACCACAATAAAAAACTATCTGCATCCTGAAAAAGAGTTCAGAATTATTCCAAACGGAGTTGATACAGAGATGTTTTCTCCGTTAGTAAAAAAGATTGATCGCATATCTGATGGCAAGATCAATCTACTCTTTGTGGGAAGAATGGAACCACGAAATGGACTGGATAGACTATTGAAGGCTTTTATTTACATCAGGAATAAAGGCTTTAACAATGTAAGAATTGTTGCTATAGGAGATGGTCCACTTAGAAAGATATATCAGGAGATGATCCCTGCCCAATATAAAAACGATGTAATATTTACAGGGGCGCTAAATGGAGGAAGACCTGAATATTTTGCATCCTCCCATATCCTCTGCTTTCCTGCCACAATTGCATCCTTTGGTATAACGCTTCTGGAGGGCTGTGCCGCCGCTCTCCCATTCGTAACTACAAGAGGGGCTGGATTTCCATCCATATTTCAGGACGGAGAGAACGGTTTCCTGATTGATACTACAAATGAAAAAGAGTTTGGTGAGACTGTGATAAAATTGATAAAGGATGAATCTTTAAGAAGAAGATTAGGGGAAAATGGCAGGAGACTCGCAGAAAAGTATTCGTGGAAGAATGTTACCACAGAGGTCATAAATTACTATTACGAACTGCTTGAAGCCAGAAATACCAATTGAGACTAATCTAAATTGTTTTTCATCATGAATGATTATAAAACAGAAGAACGGATGGATTGGGTATCTTAAAAGAATAAATCTAAGACCTGTACAATTTCTGTATTGAGCTAATTGTAAAGTTCTATTATGAAAATTAAAAAATTCACCTCCAACTTTTTGTAACTTAAACAACGTAGAAATAAACCTATCAGAACAATTCATCATTCGATTTACTCAATTTTAACGGCAGCAATTATAATTCACAGACTGGGTACTCAATCAATATACCAGCACCTATTAAAAAAAGTTTATTAGACAGAGCAGCATATAAACAGACTTGTTTGTTTGTGTTTTTGTTTATAAAACGGTATTGTGTAAAAAATAATAGAAAGATAGGATTAGATGGGAAAAATTTTTTCTGTTAGATCTTTATTTATAAGTACTATAGATCTATCCTTTACAGGTTTTTCGTTGTCAAGCAGGCCGCTTATTGCTCCACCGAGTAGAACTACACCCTTAAAATTTCTATGCTGTTCTGCCAGAATATCCGTATCGGTACCTTTTGTCTTCTTCTCACAAATAGCACAGTCTGAAATGGAATAAAATCTTCCAAGATATAATGGTTCTTTTATTGCAATGCCTATCATATATTCGCCGTTGGAAAAGATTGAAGTAAAACTGCTCCTGCCTGCATCCTCGTTTCCTGCGATGTCCTCCACCACCTTTATTGCTCGTGATATAGCCTTTACAATATCCTCTCCCTTTAATTCTGGATTATCAAGACACTGGGAATGATATAGTTCTGCAAGAATAAGATGAAAGAAGAGTTCACTATCTGTCTCTCCCTGAATATTTCTCATCAAAAAATCAGGAAGCTTAAAATACATTTTTGTGTCGATTTTTGAAAAATTATAGATAGACCCTATATGTGCAAAAATAAAATTACGGAATCTAAATGGGTGTGTATTTTCAATCTTAAAAAGACCTGTTTCTGCATTTCTTATATGTACAATGAGCGTTTCCGATTTAACATCTCTTGCAATATCAAAACAACTTTTGTCTATCTTTGCCTTATTCAATGGTTTTTTAAATATCAGAGCCCTGAAGTCGTTGTAATAGCCCATCCCGTATCCATCATATAGATGATCGGGATCCGGTCTGTAGATCTCCCTCTTGCTATAAAGAAAACATCCTAATCTATCGGGATTGTTACACATAACTCCAAGGAGTCTACACATAAAAACACCTCAAATAGAAATGACCAGAGAAAATAATAATGGAAAACTAAGACCTTTTCAAGCAAATAGAAATAATATTATTTGTTCTATAATGTATTTTGCCCCATTTCTGGCCAATTTTTTATTATCGCAAACGGGGGCATTTACCATTTTCAGGTGATATTGAAAAGGTGCTAAAAAATATATTTATTTTAGTATTTCTTTAATGCTTTCAAATGTATATGGTTTTGTTAAAAATCTTACATTGTATTGGTTATAAAAATTCTTCAATATATTCTGATCTATAAAGGTTCCTGTTATTATAACTATAACATCCTTCGTTGTCTTTTTTATAAATGAGACAGTATCAACAATATTTATATCTGATCCAGTTGCGTCTATAATGACAGCAGATATCCTGTCTGAATACTGGGAGAAAATATTCCTTATATCTTCGTTTTGTGTTGCCTCAATAGGCTTCAAATTCATCTGAGATACATGTCTTACAACGATTCCGCGCACCAGATCATCTCTATCTGCAATTAGCACAAAATCTCTTCTTTCTTTTGCCAATCCTGAATCATTTTCTCTAATGACAGCAGATTCTTCTCTCTGGGCGGAGTCCAGACAAATTGGAAATAGTACCTCAAACTTTGTCCCCTTCTGCTCAACCGATTCCATTAATAGTCCTCCGTTGTACGATTCTATGGCATTTTTTACAGAGATCATCCCGAGACCTTTACCGTAGAACTTGGTAGAAAAGAAGGGTTCAAATATCTTCTTCTGTATCTCTTCGCTCATCCCGCATCCATTATCTTTTATTTCAAAAAAGATATGTTTGCCTGCATTCAATTGAGTATTTACTCTGTTACTCTGCAGTTCTTCTTTACTATAATCTCTAACACCTGTTTTCACAACTATTTTACCCTGTCTATTTCCTATGGCTTCAATAGAATTTATTATTAGATTCATTACTATCTGTTGTGTACTCAATTCATTTCCCATAACAGGAGGAATACTATTATCAAGATATTTTTCAACGGCAATATGCTCTTTTTTCAGAGGCTTAATCCAGTTGAGTGTAGTTTCGACTACTGTATTCAGGTTGTGAGATACAATCTCCTTTTTACTTCCCGAAGTTACTTTATATAATGTATCTGTAAATCTCTTTGCCTTTTCTATTGCTGTCTTCATCTGAATAAAGACAGGATTATTTACATCAGTCTTGTGGGACAATAGATCCACACATCCCAATATAACCATAATTACATTGTTCAGGTCGTGTAAAAGACCAAGTGTGATATTCTGTAAACTCTCTGCCCTATTAAGTAGATTGATCTTTTCATCCAGAGCCTTCTTAATCTTTTCATAGAAGAGCTCCTCAGATATATCCCTTACAGTTGCAAGAAGAAAATCTTCACCATTTAATACAATCTTCTTAAGGTGGACATTGGTATCAATTGGCTTACCATTTATGTCTGTATGCTGCCAGTAAAAATACTGATCCACACCCGAGAGAGCCATATTAATGAGTGAATTGCTCTTCTCAAGAGAGCTACTTCCATCAGGTTGAAAACGAGGAGAAAAATCTGCAGGGTGTTTCCCAATTATGTCCTCCTTTTTGCATTTGAAAATCTCAGCCATTCTATCATTTGCATCAACAAATGTCTTCTGCATAATCAATTGTCCCTCATTGGAGCGATTAAACAACTCTCTAAACTTCTCCTCATTCTCCTGCAATTTTTTTATAAGTGTCTTATAATTTGTGATATCGGTAGCAACATGTACAAAACCAGTTATTCTGTTTGTCTCATCTATAATAGGATCAACGGTTACTCTAAACACCTTATCCCCGGCAAACATCTCCATCTCTTCTCGTTTGAATGTATTTATAGTTTTTAACAGTGGACAACCGTTTTCATGAGTTTTGAGTTTGTGGACTATCTCATAGCATTTTTTTCCAATGATATCCTCTTTTTTCATTTTTGAAAATTCGCAAAAGGCATTGTTGCAATTTAGTATGGTACCAGAATTGTCCAGATACAACATTAGATCATGTGAGGCATTAAAGAAGATCTCGCAAAGTTCAGGCTTTAGATCTTTCAAGACTCCTCTCCTCTATCAGAAATAACCAACTTTTACTCCACCCTTTCAAACACAATATATCAGTCTGAATTTAATAAGTCAAACTAAAAATATTTTTTGTGCTAAATTTAAGAACAATTGTGCCACCGTTATAAATTTTTCATACAATCAAGCCAATTAATATAATTTAATTACTATGCTAAACACTGCTGCTCAAAATAATTCTAAGTCATAAAAATTTCCTTTATAAAACAATGCATCGGGTATAGCTATTTTGCTGTTTCAAAAGCAGGTTACATAAATCCCTGTATGTAAATAGATTAATCCTCAATAATGCCAACAGATTGTTTATTGATCAGTTAAAGACTAAATGAAAGATTAAATTCAAAGGATTCTTTGCAAAATTTATTCTGGATAAATGTGGATGCTTAATATTTTAATATGGAGATGTGTTATTAAAATTGCAAGGTTATCTACGGAAGAAATTTTGCAAAGAATATATCCTTAAGAGACACATATAGCACATCCCCACCACCAAAATCGACAGCACCAGAGATATAACCAGTAATATAGATATTCCCTGAAGAATCTGTTGCTGGCATGCTTCCTCCATCATCTCCTGATGAGCCGAATGTATAACTGAATATATGAGACAGATCTGAACTCAATTTTACAAGAACAATATCTTCTCCTCCCCTGTTTGTAAGCTCCTCCTCCCCGAACTTAATTACGCCACCTGCATAACCAGACAATATAATATTGTCATCTTTATCTACTGTAATCATGGCTATATCATCGTTTGTTGAGCCGTACGAAAATGCATCTATAAAATTGAGATTTGTATCAAATTTTGAAACCAATATATCAAACTTACCCTTTGATGGAAACTCCTTTGCCCCTACTTTTATTGGATTGTCATAATAAATAGCTGAGAGAATAATTTCTCCCTTTGAGTTGTGTTTTATTGACATACCTAAATCTGTATGAGTGGATCCAAAGCTTATGCTTTTTTTATGTTCCCCGAGGGAGTTAAACTTTGCAATAAAGACATCACTTTTTCCCCTTGAAACAAGTTCATCGCCTCCAAAATTTTCATTTATAGCAAAATAGCCTGTAAGATAGATGTTTCCACTCTCATCAACATCCATAGCGGTAGGAGCGTCCTCGCCGTTTGTAGCCACTGCATTAGAGCCAAACGCCTTAGCCCATACAATATCACCATTGTTATTAAATTTCACAAGAAGAATATCTGCTCCACCCTTGCTTGTAAAACTATATTTATCTACCTCTATTGTATTTGAGAATCTTCCAGTAAGAATCACATCAAGATTACTATCAACTGTTATAGCAGTACCGTCATCATAGCCAGTTGAACCGAAGCCCTGAGCCCAGACATAAGAGAGGCTGTTACTCAACTTGAGAACAAATATATCTTTATCACCCGTATTTTTTATTATATCACCGCCAAAATCAATATCGCCTGCATAATATCCGGTAATTAGAATATCTCCGTTCTTATCAATTGCCATCCCCTGAATTGCATCATATCCTGTTGAACCATAGGAGACCGCACTTAAGACTTCCCCGTATGAATTTAACTTTATTATGATTATATCATTCTCGCCTTTTGAGGTGTATATATCGCCATTCAAATTAATAGATCCAGAGAAATTTGCGCTTAGGAAGATATTGTTGTTTGAATCAGTTACCACAAAAACACCTTCTTCCTCCCCTGTTGAACCAAATGCTTTTGAGAATGCATGTCTTCCTGCGCACTTACTATTAATACAAGTTCCTGAATAATTTATTTTAATACATGTCGACTTGCATGTACCACAGTTTAATCTATCAGTTGAAGTATCAATCTCACATCCATCATCCCATAAATTGTTGCAATTTGCAAATGGTGAGACACACTGGCAGGAGTGATTTACACACTTTGCATTTGAATTGCAATTTATGATATTCTGACAGGTTGTCCCGCAGGTCTTATCGTCATTAAAAAATATTTCACAGCCGTTTGACCAGTTGGTATCACAGTTTGCATAGTCAGTTTTGCAGCCACATATCTTATTGTTACAGGCGGAGTTGTTACCACAATCTGTGGCGCAGTCTCCACAATGGTGCGGATCTGTTGAGAAGTTTGCCTCACAGCCATTTGAGTTGTAGTTGTCACAGTTGCCATATCCCATCTGACACTCAATTATAACACAAGTGCCAGTATCACACTTTGCAGATGATACCCCGCTTAACTTTGTGCAATCGTTTTCACAGGTTCCACAGTGATACTTATCCTCAAATATTCTTATCTCACATCCGTCAGAATTTAATCCGTTGCAATCTTCATATCCATAAGAACATATACATTTCTGATTACTACAGGATGAATTTGGTCCACATTTATTATTACAGCCTCCACAATGACTATTGTCGTTTGAGATATCCTGTTCACACCCATCATTGAGATCCATATTGCAGTTTGCATAACCCTTCTCACAATCACACTTTCCATTGTTGCAGACAGAATTATTGCCACAATCAAATCCACACTTTGAACAATTTTTGGGGTCATCGGTCAGATATATTTCACATCCATCATTCCCTTTCTTATTGCAGTCTGCTCTTCCTTCAGAGCATTTTGATACCACACATTCCCCATTTACACACATAAACTCATCTGCTCCAAGAGAAGGCTTTGAACAATCGTTGGTGCAGCTTCCACAGGTCTTAAGACTCATTAGATCCGCCTCACATCCATCTGTCAAATCATTATTACAGTCTGCGAAGTTATTATCACATACACACTGGTCATTTTGGCAGTGCATATTGTTGGGACATTTTATATCACATATATAACCATCAACAGGAGATCCGTCCTCACTGGTAATATCAGAGGTAGTATCAGTAAAATGGGTATCTCCTGAGGTATCAGATAGTATATCCCTGAGAACTACATCTCCTCCATTATATACATCCTGTTCAGTAGTACTCTCATCTGTGCAGGAAAATAAAACAAAAAATCCAAGTAATAAAAGAATCATATTCGCCTTCATTTATTACCTCCAGAAATTAAGGTAAACTATCTACCATATTTTAATAAAAATACAACGAAAAATTTTAATTCCCTTTCTCAGGACAATAATACGCTGTTAAAACAGGCGACTGATTAAGATTTTATAAAATTTATTTCTCTGGGAGGATTGCCGCAAATTTTGACTTTACTGATGTGCGAGTTTGAAATATAAGATTGTTTTAATGAGAAACGATATGATTAAAAGTCTATTATATTTTTTAAGAGATGTTGTTTATAGCAAAGTAAAAACGGTTATAAAAGAATACGCAAAAGGGATGATTCTGGATGTGGGAGGGGGAGATTATTATAAGACATTTAAAAAAATGCATACAAACTATGAAACCTATACGATCATTGATAAAAAACCTGTAGAGAATAGTTTGATTCTGGACTCAAAGTCCCTGTTCTGTAATATGGATGCTGAGAGGATGAACTTTGAAGACAACTCTTTTGATACCGTATTATGTCTTCATATGCTTGAGCATACGCTTATGCCACATGAGGTTATTAATC
>JBBISZ010000010.1:18983-19805 GCA_037441045.1 Deltaproteobacteria bacterium
CCTCTAGAGAAAATAAGCGAGGCAAAAGATTTCATAGAGTTCTTAAGCCAGAGGGGGTCGCAATCTTTCTTGTTCCGCAGACATCAATTCCGCATGATATACCCTTACATTATTACAACTTTACACGCTATTTTATGGAAGAGATGCTCACAAAGAGTGGATTTGAAATAATAGAAATACAGATGTTGGGCGGCATGTTCAGTACTATTGCATCGAGGATGTTTCATCTCCCCCTATTTCTTTTTGGCCATCGATTATACAGAGATAAGAGGGTAAAGAGGGGATTATTGTTTTATATACTACTTCCTTTGACTCTTTTGATATCTCCCATACTGTTTGCGATGAGTATGCTCATTTCTTGTGGGGATATAAAGGAGGATGCAAATAACATTTTAGTTGTAGCAAAGAAAAAATAAGACAGCCTTCCATTTTGAAAATAGCAAATTTTATGAATAGAAAATAAGGAATTTACCAGTCTAACTGCAAAACGGTATACCAATTATGGAAACAAGATTTATATTAAATCTTTTCATTAATTATGTCCCCCAAAATCTAAGACATCAAATTTAACCCCGATAATGAAATTTATAATATTTTACAAAATCAGAACGTATCCATTAAATTTGTCTCTGGTTTAATCAGGTAGATTATTGTAAATTTTATTTGTTCTTATTTCTCAAAAGATCTGTATGAGAAGGAAATATCCCCTTATTAAAGTCGTAAGTGAATTTTGCCAGATAATTATTTACAGGCTAGAACAGCAGTGGATTATGGCAAAGCAAAAGTTTTAATTGACTAAAAATACACAATTTAGGATAAGTC
>JBBISZ010000011.1:0-19370 GCA_037441045.1 Deltaproteobacteria bacterium
TTTTAGTTTACGGATATTATTCTTAACAAATTTAATCCAAAAATTATATTTGTGATGATACCTCTAATAACTATTCTTCCTTTAATAATCTCCCTGATAATCTTAAAGCCTTCTCTGTTTGTGAGTAGTGGATAGGTCATAAATAACTTAATATTACTAATATTTATTATATCCTCTGAACCTGCAATGATTTCAAATGGAATAGGGATATTCTCTCCATTTCTTACTATCAATTTACCTCTGTCAAATGTGAGTATTATAAAGACCTCTGCATCTGTTGCAGATATTTTGACCTCTCCTGAGAGATTCTTAAAAATCTTAGCCTTTTTTTCATTTTGCAGACAGTTGTCTCTAATAAGAGAGGTTATCAGCTCTGCAAGACCTATCTCTTTTGCATCATTATTTATGGTAATATCAATTGCTTCCATATATAAAAACTACATTAATAATAACTGAAATCACTATCTTTAACAACAGAAAAATTCAGCTTTTTATTTTTTTTGAGAATGTTTATAGAGATATTGCTAATATTGTGCTTTTATATCAAAATTTTACCTGATGGATGAAACAATGTACCTGCAAGTGCTTTTTTTAATTAAAAAACGGATTAGTTATGATATGATTTAAATTATATTGGGAGGTAAGGATGATAAGGATAGCAAATATTTTAATTTTATTTTTTATGGTTGCTATAAATCTATATGCAGGTGATGAACTTTCAAAAATAAGAGATGATATAAAAAGGGAAGGGCTCAATTGGATGGCGGGTGAGACCAGAATTTTAAGGATGGATCCTATAAATAGAAGGCTTCTACTCTCTCCGAATCCTCCAGAGATTAAGAATATTAATATTTTTTCCTCTGATAAAAATATGCATTATGCTTATCCTTCCAATATGGATTATCGTAATTATCTTGGATATAACTGGATGACACCTGTGAGGGATCAGGGGAGTTGTGGGAGCTGCTGGGCGTTTTCCACACTTGGCTCCCTTGAGGCTATGATAAAACTTTACAATTCGGATCCTTATATGAATCTGGATCTCTCAGAGCAGGATCTTGTCTCCTGTACTGCAACGGGGAGCTGTGCCTATGGTGGTTTTCAACTTTTTGCTGCAAATTACATAAAGGCTTCGGGTGTGGTGGATGAGGCGTGTTTTCCATATATAGCGCAGGAAGGTGATTGCAAAAATAAGTGTTCAAACCCGACCTTAAAAGAGTATATTAAGGATGCTGGAATGGTCGGATTCTTTTCAATTGCAACTGAGGAGGATATAAAGGCTGCCCTTATAAAATATGGTCCAATCCCGTCTTCTATGAAGGTATATAGCGATTTTTATGCATACAAAGGTGGAGTATATCAGAAGACAGCAAATGCTACTGAGGAAGGATGGCACGCCATTGTAATTATTGGCTGGGATGATGCAAAGAATGCATGGATATGCAAGAATAGCTGGGGAGATGATTTTGGGGATAAAGGGTATTTTATGATCAAAAAGGGGGATAGTTTTATAGGCTGGGGGACAGAATGGATGATTTATAAGGATGATCTAAAACCTCGTTTCTGCACTGATACACCATCAGTAAACCTGACAGTAAATTTGCGCGATAAATCAACACAGGATTTTGAGGTAAAAATTTACAATTGTGGTTCGTGGGTATTTGAATGGACGGCATTTACAACGGATACCTACATTCAGATTTTGCAGAAGACAGGTGTGGCGATTAGGAAACCCTCAAGTGTTACTGCACATCTTGATGCATCTATACTTGAGGTGGGGACATATACCACATATATCAATTTTAAGTCTGATGGCGTGGAGAACTCTCCATTGATGATACCTGTCAGAATTACAGTTGTAGATAATGAGCCAATTGATTATGGCAACGATATATACGGTGATATAATTGATGTCTCAATGGCTGATATAGTGGAAATAACGGATCTTAAAGACGCCTATCAGGAGGATACCCATTCATCTATCGATATAGCAGCGGATTTAGTATTGGAAGACATATCTATTAAAGAGGATTCGGAAAATATTCCAGATAAAGTTGAGTATTATGATACAGAATATTCAGATGTTATATCATTAAAAGATTCTTTTACTTCTCAGGATACAGTCTCCATTGATATTGGAGTAGAGAGAGAAGAAAGTAATGAGTCAGACTCAGGATGTGGCTGTATTATTATAGAATAGTATTATGAGATTTTATCAGAAAGCCTTAATAATACTTATAATCCTATCTATGTGTATTGAGGCAAATTCGATGGATAAAATGTACCATTATATTACCTCCTCAAACGGATTTTCTGCTGTTGTGTTTGATGATTTGCTAAAGAGAGTAAAGATGTTTTATCCTCATATTTATAAAAATTATGACAAAGATACTCTGGTTAATAACATTGCGTATGATACATATTTTGGAATATTAATAGATGGAAGTGGTTTCTGGCTACCTGAAAGGGATGAGAATTATAATAAGGTGGGCTATATTACTGGCACAGGAATTATACACACAGAAAGGAGTATCGGTAATCTGACGATTGAGGAGTTTTTCTATTCCCCTTTGAGTTTAAATTTTAGCTCAATGGTGATGCTTATAAAGATAAAGATAGATTATAGTATAGAAAAACTCTCTGTTTATAGCATTCACAACTTCCATCTTGGTCAGAAGGATGGAGTGACCAATAACCTGAAAGAGAGGATTATATATGACACTTCAGATATGTTTTTTGAAACATCTGAGAGTTCAAATTATATCGCAGGATATAAACCTGTATTGAGCGGTACCATTCATTCAACAAATCCAGTAAATCCATATAACGCCCTTAAATCGGGTAGTGGTCTTTCAAGTGTGGAGGATTCAGGTGTGGTGGATGATGCTGTATGTGGATTCCAGAAGGATTTTAGTTCGTTGAAGTTGGGAGATGAGGTCTGGTTTGGTGTGCTTATTCTTTATGGAGATGATAAGTCAGATAAGGATAAGATGGCACTTAAGGCAAAGGATTATCTGAAAAATTATGCTCCTCAGGATCTACTTGAACAGGAGAAGGCAGAGTGGGGTCTTTTTTTTGATAGACTTGATAGTAGGTTTAAGGAGAAGGCTAATCTCGATCCGATACTCAAGAATGCTGCTGTCCTTTTAAAGATGGCTCAGGTAAGGGAGGAGAATGATACTGTTAGAAGACCTTCTGGACAGATCCTGGCATCTATACCTCCAGGTATGTGGAATATTACATGGCTCAGAGATATGATGTATTCAATATATGCACTGATTGCTATAGGTGCTGAAAAGGAGGCTTTTAATGCGCTCAATTTTATATTGAATGCCAGAACGGGAGATTACAGAGAGTATGTAGGAACAGATTATAAATTTTCGGTCTGTAGATATTATGGAGATGGAGTGGAGGAGAGCGATTCCAATGAGGATGGTCCGAATATTGAATTTGATGGACCTGGCTTGTTTTTATTGGGTATTGAACTATTTATCAGGAAATTCGGTATAGAAAAAATAACTGATAGACTTCCTGATATTTATAATGGATTTGCGGATGTTTTATTAAAACTCATTGATGAGGAAGGTCTTATAAAAAAGGATTCATCTATATGGGAGAGACACTTAAATGGGAAGGAGAAACATTTTACATATACTCAGATTACAGCAGCATCAGGACTGTGCGCAGCTAAAAAAGTTGCCGACCTTCAAAATGATACTGCAAATGCCGGTAGATATTATGCTGGATATAAGACTATTTTTGATAATATTCATAAGAAGCTTGTTCATAGAGATGGATTTCTGGTCTCATCACTTGAAGAATATATTAATGGTACAGGTTATCTGGATGCATCTGTGGTGGAGGGAATTAATGCTGGTATATTAAAAAATGACTCTGATGAGGCTCTTTATACTCTCAATTCTTTTTCAAATCTAAAAACAGGAGGTGGAGGGTATAGGAGAAATGATGATGGAGATTGGTATGATAGACAGGAGTGGGTATTCATTGACTTGAGAATTGCAGATGCTTTCAGAAAAATCGGAGATGAGAAAAGCAGTAACTATCTGATAAACAGGATAAAGTCGATAGTTGAATTGAGTAACTACCAGTTTCCTGAACTGATTGATGAAGATGGAATATCTGTGCTGGGTTCAATCCCAATGATAGGTTTTGGGGCCGGTGCTTATATACTTGCAAATATGAATGTTGATTTTTCAAGTTGTTTTAGCCCTATCTCTGATGGGGGTGAGGATGTAACTGATATTGATAGAGATTCAGTCAGTTCTGATATCTTAAACTCAGAAGATATTACTGATGTTGCGAGCTCTGACGATGCTGGAATATCTATGGATGTTTACGGTTTAGATGATACAGCTATTAATATTTTAGAAGATGAAACAGGTTCCTGTAGTTGCAATATGATTAGATAAACTCTATTTCTGAATCTGCTCAAATTTTATTTTATCTTCAATCTCCTTAAGTCTTTCTTCTGTTTTTCTTATTTTTTCGGATATGTCCTTATATTCTGAGTCGATTAGTTTTATATTGTTGTATTCTTGAAGTGCAGAATTTAAATTTCCATTTCTTTCACAGATCTGGGCAATCTGGAGTCTTATAGAGATATTGCGAGGATTCAGGCTTAGTGCTGTTCGCAAATATTTTAGTGCCTCATAACTGTTCTTCTGTATCATGTAGGTTTCTGCAATATTTCTATAAATATTTAATTTTGTGTCAGTGTTTATATTATCACACAGGAAGGTCTTAATATAATATGACCTTGCCTCTTCAAATTCTCCTTTTTTCTTTAAAATATTTGCTATTCTAAGGATAATTTCAGAATTGAGTGGATTCTTATCATCTGCGATCTTATATTGATTGAGTGCCTCATCCATTAATCCTTTTGTCTCAAGCAATATTCCGTAGAGGAGATTATATGAATATCCCTTCTCTATCTTATTATATTTGTTTAGTGTCTTTTCTGCATTGGGTATATCCTTTAGATTAATGTAGATTATAAATGCATTCTTTATTACTTCCCTTCTATCATCAGCAAGATAGAGGGCATCCTCAATAAAGCCTTTTGCAAGTTCCAGTTCTGAAATGCTGATGAGATAACTTGAGAATGAGGTAATTATTTCAGGCGTATATGGAATAAATTTGAAGAGTTCGGATTTTTTTATATCTGTTATTAATTCCGAAAAGATTAGTCTCATTCTGTTTTCTCTGGCGAACCTCAATGCAAGTCTACACTGAGATGCAGCATTTGGCAGATCTCCAATCAGAAGATAGTGCCTGTATAGCATGTAATGAGATTCAAAGGCTACGGGGTTTATAAGAGAGGAATGGAGCAGGTATGCCTTTGTAATTGGCTTCGTGGTATCAAGATAATTTCTGGCGGCAATTGTGGCAGGTATATAGTAGTTGAAAGGGTATTTATGTATCAATTCCTTAATATTGTTATCGTCGGTATTTACACCTGACATCAACATCAGATCCAATCTTGCCTCCACACGATCTCTCTGATTGCTATATACGAGGAGTATTGAGGGTATAAATATTAATGTATAAATTACTGCCATAATTGCCAATCTTTTTGGTGACAAAAAAATTATGTATTCATTGTAAACGGGTTCATCATTTTCATCTCTGAGATTGAAAAATTTTGAAAGCAGTGTGGCTATAAGTACTATTACTGCACATTGAATGGAGAATATCTCGAGATTAAAATCAACCAGATTTTGAAGAAATATAAAGAAAAGCCCTGAGAATAGAAGTGATGTGGAGATGGAAAGTGGATTTCTTAAAAATAGATAAATAAAGTATATTAGAAGTGCAATTATCAGAATAAAATAAATAATCCCGTAGTCTGCAAGTTGTTGAAATAACTGATTTTCCATCTGAGAAAAGCTGACAAAGGAGATATCTTCTCTGTACAAATTATAAATTGTCTCAAATCCACCTTTACCAACACCCGTTAATAAAAAATCTTTAAATAATCCTGTAGAATTCAGAACAAGTCTGTATTTCTCCTGCTGCATTCTTTCCATATCTGTAATCGTAGCGAGTTCAGAGATTATCTCATGATAAGAAAGATAAAAGGCTATTATTATTGTCAAAAATATGCTGAGAAGGATAATTAGTGGTTTCTTTGTTGGAAGTCTATCCCTGTAAATAAGCACAAAAAACATTATAACTGAGGCTATAAACGCAATTATTCCTCCTCTTGACAGAGTGATAAATATCCCTGCGCCACAGAGTATTGAAAAGAAGAGAAAGAGCATTTTTTCATTTCTGGTTTTTGAACTGTAGTATAGCGACATGCCGGAGAAAGTTGCAATTCCCAGAAATCCTGCCTGATGGTTTGTGTTGATAAATACTGATGGCAAAATCCCCTCATTTGTCAGATGAATATTGTATGAATAGAATGTTTTATAGTTTATGAGTGCATCAATAAAGCCATAAAATACCATCAATGTTCCTGAAAATACTATAGATTTCAAAAGTATTTTTGATTCAGTAAATTCCCTCTGTGACGCAATGATAAATAGAAAGAAAAAAATTATGATTTTGATTAGATATTCGAGATTTATGTACGGTTCAATTGAGATAGTATAATAACTTATTGGCTCAACAATATCTTTATAGATATCGTTAATGTTATTAAGGAGTTCGTACTCTTTTGGAGAAAGAATTCTTATCAGAGATAACGGCAGTGGGATCAATTGAAATATAGTGATTGTGAGAGTGATGAGAATAAAGCCCGAAAAGATAATTGTGGGTCTTATAAACTCAAGTCTTTTGCAACAGTAAAGATGTAAGAGTAATATAATGGATGCAATAATATATTCGACAAGAAGGACTGGATAATGTACTGAGCCCAGAAGCATTGGTAGAATAAAGATGAAAGCCGCAAGAAGTATTTTCATTATATTTATTTTTCTTATATCTGTTGGGATTGGTGTTGAGATCAAAAGAAACTCTCCGGCACAAAAATGATGTCACCAGGTTTTAAGAAGAAATTCTTCTCTTTCCCCTTTCCTATATCTTCAACTGGCAGATATATTCGCTTCTCTTCATTGTTTTCAATTCGGGTTACACTGACCTTGTTCTTATCTGCAAGTTTTGTAAATCCACCTGCAATAGTGATAGCCTGAATTATGGTCATATTGTCATCATAAATAAATGTACCGGGTTTTTGAACCTCTCCAAATACAAATATTTTTTTGCTATTATATTCTTTAATAAATACGGATACCTGTGGATCTTTTAAAAAGCCATCCTTCAGCTTTGAAATTATTATCTCCTCAACCTTGATTGCAGGAAGACCCTCTACTTTGATTTTGCCAATGAGTGGGAAATTTACAAATCCATCTGAAGAGACACGGAATATGCCTGAAAGATCCGGTTCTCCATAGACCTTCACCTCAAAAATATCACCGGGACCAAGCGTGGTGCTCCCACCGATTGTAGAAAGGTCTATAAATTGAGGAGGGTTTGGAGGAGGTTCATTCCTGGCAAAAAGAAAACAGCCTGTTAATAAAACTAAGATTAAAAATATTATAACATATTCGATTTTATCCATGCTCCTATCTCCAGAGAAGAATTTCTTCCATTCTGCCGACTTTTATTTAATTTAAATTTTTCTAATTGGCAATAAATAAAAATCTTTGCACCGGCGTTCTGCCTCTGGTATAATACTATTAGATGGAGGAATACATTTATGGCGATGGAAAAAAATAAACTTCAGGAAGAACTCGTCAAGATTGAAGAGGAACACAGACTACTTGATGAAAAGATAAGGATGTTACAGAAGAACAAATATTTTACGAAGAGCGAAGAAGAGGAGATGAAGAAACTCAAGTTTGAAAAACTGAGAAAGAAACAGGAGATTTACAAACTTAAAGGACTTCTCTCGAAGAATACATCGGATTGAAAGGCAAACAATTAAAATTTAATTAAATAATTTTGTTGAATAAATGGACTATTTTTTATAACCTAATAATCTGCCTGGAGGTAATATGGATATCAGGGAGATAATTTTAACACGAAGGAGTATACGTGCTTACAAGCCTGATTATATTCCAGATAAGGATCTGAAAGAACTATTGGTATGTCTGCAGAATGCCCCAAGTGCATCCAATAGACAGCCATGGAAGTTTATCATAGTGGACGATAAAGAGTTGAGGATTAAGATTGCAGAGTTGTGTTTTAAACAGATGTTTATAGCGGAGGCTCCATATATTCTGGTGGGTGTCGGGAATTCTGTTGATGCGTGGAGAGGAAAAGGTACTTATGTAAAAAACTGGGAGATCGTGGATGTTACGATAGCGCTCGATCATTTTACTCTTGCTGCATGGGAGAAGGGGATAGGTACATGCTGGATTGGTGCGATGGATGATAAGGGTATTGCACAGCTTCTTGGTGTTGAGGAACCATGGCATATAATTGCACTTATGCCATTTGGCTATCCTCGAGAGATAGGCAATCATAGAGGCAGGAAATCAATTGAGCAGATTATTGCGTATAATCATTTTTAGTTGGAGGTTTTATGAGAAGTATTGTGGTTGCAAGTTCTGATAAGAATGTGGGATATAATATCCAGAACCATATAAAAGATTCAATGTGGCCAGTCGAGGTATTTGGTAATGGTAAAGAGCTTTTTGATTACATAAAAAGAAACAAGATATTACTTGTAGTAATGACTACCACCCTGACCGATATGAGTGGATATTCAATATGTAACAGAATAAAAAAAGACTCAAAATTAAAAAATATACCCGTATTCCTTGTTTTGAATGATGATAATAGAGAACCTTTTGAACAACATAAGACCACTTCTCAAAGGGCTGATGTGTATTTTGATAATCTGAATGATATTGATGCTATATCCTCAAAGATTATAGATATTGCAGGTAAGCCAACAGAAGAGGATCTTGCTGTCAAAGATGATATTGCCATGGCAGTTGAGTCGGCGATTGACACTGTTACTTTTGAGCAGAAAGAGGTATCAGTTCCTCCACCGATACCTCCAAAAGAGTTAGTAATGGATGAATTCAAACATAATGATGAAACAGATGAGTGGAAGAAAAAGCATGATATTGATAGACATGAGGCAAAGCTTCAATATCTGAGAGATAGTCTAAAAAAGAGAGAACATGAGATTGAAAAGTTGAAATCAGCTTTATCCTCAAAGGACGATCTAATAAATCATCTTGAACAGGATCTGGTGAACAAGGATCAGAATATAGAGAATATAAATTCATTAAAAGAACAACTTGAGAATAAGGTAAAAGAGCTTGAAGAGAGCCTTTCTCATATGACAAGTGAAAGGGATGATTATAAGGCTCAATTTGAACAGGTGGTAACTTTGAAGGAGGAATCAGAAAAGGAGAACGCGGAAAGGATTGCCGATAGAGATAGAGCCATAGATGAGATTCAAAATGCCCTTGTCATGTTACAGCAGGAGAAAGAGGAGTTAGAGAGGAGCACAACCGAGATAATTACGGGTCTGAATGGAAAGATAGAATCTCTGGAAACGGAACTCAATAATACTCGAAATACTATGGCTGAGGAGATAAAGAACAGAGATGGAATCATTGCAGAAAAAGAGAGCAGGATTGAAAATCTCATAAATGAGCTTAATTAAACCATAGATGAAAAGGAGAGGCAGGCAAAGGAGGAGGCAGATCATATAGAGTCTTTAAATAACCAGATTGCAGAACTCCAGCGGAGGCTCAGTGATACAATAGATGAGCGTAAGAGGTATGAGGAAGAGAAGACAAGAGAGATAGCCGAGTTAAACGGGAAAATAGAGTCGCTACTTGTTGATATTCAGAACCTGACAGAAGAGAGGAATAACACAGTAAATGACCTCGAGGCTAAGATAGCAGATCTTAAAAAGATGCTATCCGATACTCAACAGTTATTGAATATTACAGATCAGCAGAAAGCCCAGCTTGAGCAGGAGACTTCTTTGAGGATAAGACAACTTGAGAGTGATGTTGAGGATAGAAATGACAGAATAGGTTCTCTAGAAAATGAACTTCAGCGTCTTAAAGAGGAGTATAAAAATTATCAGGATGAAAAAACCAGCGAGATTGAAGGTCTGCATTCTTTAATAGACAATTTAAATCAGGGCATTGTTGATAGAGATAATTCTCTCAGTGAGCGAGAGGCAGATATAAAGAGATTAAGCGAAGAAAAGTCTCAACTCGAAAAGGAATCAAGTGATGAGATAAAGAGACTCACAGATGAATTAAATGCCTTAATAGAAAAGTATAATGCCCTGAATGACAAACACAATAAAGCAGTTGAGAATTATGAAAAGACCATTGCTCAATTGAAGGCAAAACATATCAAAGAGATGGAAGATCTCTCAAATCAGTACAAGGAAGAGATAAGCGAACTTCAGAGTACAATATCACAGAAGGATGAGGCGATAAAAGAGATGGAGGATAATTACGAGTTTGTCAATAAACAATTGGTAGAGGAGAGCAGGAAGACCAAGAAGGCAAAAGATGATGCACTGGAAACTGTAAACAGGATCAAGGAGAGTGCTCAAAACAGGGAGAAGGAGCTCCTTACACAGATAAATGAACTTCAGAGTAAGGTAAGAGAATACGAGAGGGTTGCGACGGAGAAGGAGAGGATGGCCTCAGAGTATCAGAAGAAATATGAGGATCAAAAACGTACCAATGAAGTACTTAAAAAATCACTTGACCTTATAAACAAGTCCAAAAAGCAGTAGGTATTCTATTAGTAATAGAATTTAGTAAGATATAATAGTAAAATAGAATCAGATTGCTGGTAAGAATAATTCGGAATTGTAATACTTTTATTTATAAGACAATGTCAGGGAGAATTAAATCATATTTTTAGAATAAGGGTATCTTTGTTCTGTTGTATGTATTTATCAAAATATTACTTTAATTCTTATAATAGTTAGAGTTTCTCAGTCTATGATACAATAAATTATGTCTTTTAAGATTTTCTTATCTATTCCCATAAAATCCTGTATGTAAATATATTGTGTCTCAATATTTTCAAAATGTTGTTCAATTACCCTCCATAAATTGAACAAAGCAGCAGATTTAAGGTTTGCACTTTGAGAATTATTTTATGTATATGTAGCATAATCTGTAGAATAAACTGGTGATTAAAACTCAATTTATACTTTTACTTATATCTGTTCTCAAGAGTTCCTCTATTTAAATTGCTTATAGAAATCATAATATTTATTAATTCTTACGGATGGAAGGGTAAGAATACGGTAAAAGTTGTTCCTTCTCCAACTTTAGATTGGACAATAATATCTCCATTATGTTGTTTTATTATTCCATATGTTACAGATAGTCCAAGACCTGTTCCTTTCCCGACAGGTTTGGTGGTAAAGAATGGTTCAAATATATGTCCAAGAATATCTTCGGGTATTCCGCAACCAGTATCAGATACTGATATTGATATTCTCTGTCTCTTATGATCAACTGCTGTTGAAATCTTCAGATTACCTTTTTCGTTCATAGCATCGAGCGCATTGATAATAATGTTTATTAGTGCCTCTTTTATCCTTTCTGGATCAATTTTGATAATGGGGATATCCTTTCCAAAATCTTTAATTATTTTGACATTGTCAGGTCTTTTCTGAATTGAGATCAGTGTTATGCTATCTTCTACAATCTGATTTATATCCACCCATTCGTATTCAGACTGGTGCTGCCTTGAGAATTCGAGCAGGCTTTTTACAATATTTTTTGTACGATTTGTTTCGACGATTATCTGTTCCACATATTTATTAATATCGGAGATATTCTTATTTTCTCCAAGTTCCTCTTTGATAAGATGGGCGTATGCCAGAATTGCCCCAATAGGGTTATTTATCTCGTGTGCGACCCCTGCTGATAGTCTACCAATGGAGGCGAGTTTTTCACTCTGAATAATCTGTTCTTTAATCTTCATCAATTCCATTGTTCTCTCTTCTACCTTCTTCTTCAGGTTGAGGTTGTATTCCTCCAGCATTTTTCTGGACTCAAGAATGGATTCTATCATCTGGTTAAATGCAAGTGATAGTTTGCCAATCTCATCCTGACTTCTTATCTCAGATCTTTTTGAAAAATCTCCCTTTGAGATATTCAGGGAGATCTCAGATAACTGTTCGATAGGTTTTGTAATTCTGGATATAAGCAGGTAACTGAATATTACAATTAAAACAAAAGAGATAATGGATATTATAATAAACTTAAATATCAGATTGATTCGTATGGATTCATATATAGATTCAGATAGTCCTACATAAATAATTGCCCTGCTATTGTCTTTTGTCGGTATGGGTTGATATGCGCCCACATACCATGAATTTACCACAAAGGCTCTGCCTATGTAGGGTTCATTTTTGAAAAACAATGTCTCACCTACTATATCCTGTATTACTGTACCGATTGCACGGGTGTTTTCGTTGAGGAGTACATTAGTAGTTATTCTTATTGGACCACTAAAAAGTGTTACGGTTCCAACAGGTTTGCCATAGTAAAATTCTTTGCTGAAGATAATCTCTCTGATTTTATCCACAAACTCAAAGTTCTTATTTAATATTATTCCTCCGTAGAGGTAATAAATGGTATTGTTGCATTTCATTCTGGATGTGGCTGTGATTGCAAGGGAGTCTTCAAGTATTTCACGATCTTCTTTAAAAGAAAGTGGGGTATTTACAACCTTAATAAAATATTCATCAAGTTTGGTATCAATAAGAGCCGCGAGACTCTCTCTGTCTATAGTCTCCGAATAACTTTCCGAATCCTTATTTTCTATAATTGCTGGAAAGTTTTTTATTTTTATTTTTGTAAAGATATCTTCACCATTCTGGTTTAGCACCGTTAAAAAACTCAAAGAGTGTTCAACCCTCAGATTTTTTAAGTCAATCCTGTCATAGATATTTTCCTCTTGATCTTTACATTTTATTATGTGGGACAATAGATCTATTGTGGAATTGAGTTTCTCTCCCTCAAACTGGTACAGGGCATAGGCAGATTGTATATCATGTTTGATCTTTTCATGAGTTTGTTGTTTGAGTGAATTACTTACACTGTAAGAACCAATCAAAGAGGCAATGAGCCCACCTATGAGTACTGTAAGGGAAATAATTACCGTAATTTTTACTTTTAGAGTATTAAACATATTTATGTTACCTGTTGCAATATAGATAAATATCATATATTATCGCTCTTGATAAGTTTTTTATGCAAAAAGAGTTGAACCCGGAAATAATATCTTATTCAGATAAAATATTTTCATTCAAGAAGAAAATATTATTATTGAGATTCCTTTTCTATTGTACCCTTCTTATATTTCTCATCTCGACCTTAAGCACGTATCAATTACATTCATCAGTTATCTATATATCAAGCCTGCTTGTTTTGGGAAATCTTGGATCTTATTTTTTATTTTCTAAAAAAATTTTTATACAGAATCCGGTGGTATATGTCGCACAACTGATTAATATAATTCTGATATTTATTCTGGTAGAATACTCTCAAGAAGGGGATTCAATCTTTGTAGTACTATTTGTAGTAGAAGGATTTTTCTGCGGTCTATTTTATAATATAAAGTGTGTTCTGGGATATTTTGGTTTTTTGATTCCTTTTGGGATATACCTTTGCATGAATGATATAGCAAATTTTCAATTGCTCTTATTATCAATTCTTTCCTCCATTTTTGCGACAATCTCAGCATTTTTGTTAATAAGAGAGCAGGATAATAAAAAGATGGAGATGATCTCCTATTATGTTAAGTTACAGAAGTTAAATGAGAGATTGATCGGTATAAGCACGCTTAGAAAGAATTTTATGGATATTGCGTATCATGATATGAAGTCCCCACTCTCTACGGTTATAGGTTTTATACAGAATATATTAAGTGGGTATGGAGGACCCGTGACAGAGAAACAGATAGACTGGCTCAATAGGTGTGTGGATAGACTGGACGCACTTTCAAAGCAGATAAATGACCTATATTTTCTTGCTAATATAGAGTCAACAGATTTCAATGAAATAAAGAAAAGATGCGATGTCTTGCAGGAGATTGAACTTGCTATTTCAGAAGTATCTGAAAAATTCAACAAGAAAAATCAAAAATTTATTAAAAATGTTCCGGCTACTCTTCCATGGATGGTTGTTGTCCCAATTCTGCTTAGACAGTGCCTTGTAAATCTACTCGGTAATGCAAGCAAATATACACCGTCAGATGGAACAATTGAACTGAATGTAACCCAGGATGATAACTGGCTAACTATGGAAGTAAAAGATAATGGCATAGGAATTCCAGATGAATTCAAGCCGAGGGTTTTTGATGAGTTTTTTAGAGTAAAAAACACAATAGTTGATAACCAGAAGGTAAGTGGCACAGGATTGGGTCTTACAATTGTTAAATCTATCGTAGGTGGACATGGCGGACTTATTGAAGTCAAGGATAATAAGCCGCATGGCACAATATTTGTGGTTAAACTGCCGATAGTAAAAGAGTATAAAGAGGCATAAAATTAATTTTATATTACCTGTTTTGTAAATTATCGGGGCAATTTGATATTGAAGATGGTAAATTTGCCATACTCACTTTTTACGGAGATCTCGCCATGGTGTTCATTCACTATCTGTTTTATTATGGCAAGCCCAAGTCCTGTCCCTTCTATCCCTCTTGTTGAATCATCTCTAACTCTATAAAATTTAGAAAAAAGCCTTGGTATATTTTCAGCCTTTATCCCTATGCCTGTATCTTCTACTTCAATTACAATTTTATCTTTTTCCTCAATCAGTCTAATGTAGATCTTACCGTTTTGTCTGTTGTATTTTATTGCGTTTGAGAGCAGATTTGCAATCATCATTCCAAATGCTGATGCGTCTGTTTTAATGGTGGTAGAGGAGGGGAGCTTAATCAATAAATCAAGATTATTATTTTTTATAATTTCTCTCTGTTTTTCGATCTCGGAGTAAATTATGGGTATAACATCAATAGACTTAAATTCGGAAATAAAGCCCGCCTTTTCCATTCTGGAGATAAGCAGCCATTCATTTACGAGTTTGTTTGCCTCAGTTATTCTTGAGTTTGCCCTTTTTATAATTTCCAGTGCCTCTTTACCAATACCATCATCTCCTTCCTCAAGGAGATAGAGTAGTTGTTGTGCTGCAGAGAGTGGTGATTTGAGTTGATGGGAGACAAAGGAGAGATAATTCTCCTCCATCTCCCTCTTCTCTTTCAATATCTTCTGTTTTTGTAGTATGAGTTCTCTCCTGTCTGCTGCCTTTCTTATAGAGAATCTAAGTTCGTCAGGAGTAAATGGTTTTGGAAGAAAGTCTGATGCCCCTTTTTGCATTGCCTCGATAGCATTTTCTATTGAAACATAAGCGGTAATAACTACTATCACTATATCCTTTTGTAACTGCACAATTTTTTCGATCAATTCATGTCCACTTATTCCCGGCATTTTTAGATCTACTAAAACAACATCAGTATCATTGGAACTGATATGATTGAGTGCATCTGCTCCGTTGCTAAATGTAATTATAGAGGTAAAATGTTTTTTTAAAATGGTAGAGCAGACGCTTCTAATAGCAGGGTCGTCGTCTACTATAACTATGTTTAAATTTTGATTTACCTCTTCCACATTCTTTTTAGTTTATCTTCTTATGTTTTTTCAGAACCACTTCAATCCTTTTGAGCAAATCTGATGGTATTACTGGTTTGGTTATAAAATCATCTGATGGCATAAGAGGTGTACCAATCTTGTCTGCGAATCTAAGCCTGCTCTTCTGCTCAACACTGGTGAGGAAAATTATCGGCACATCTCTGTATTTTGCAAATGGACTATCAGGACTCTGGCTCTTTATCTGCTGGGCAACATTGAATCCATCTATATCAGTCTCCATGATTACATCCAGAAGAATAAGATCTGGCTCTACCTTTGAAAGTTGTTCAAGGCAATCCTTCCCTGATCTGGCTTCAAAGACCTGATATTCAGGCTTTTTGGCTAAAATAGTTCTCACTGTAAAGAGAAAATCCTCATCATCATCTACAACCAAGATTTTTATTGTATTCACTTTATTACCTCCTGATAAAAAATACTATCATAAATTTAAGAGACCTTCAATCTCAGCAAATATCTGTCTATCCGTGAAGTGATTTGCTATTATTGCTGAGGATGGACAGGTGGATGCGCAGGTTCCACACCCTTTGCAGAGAGCATCGTTAACAACTGATTTCTTTTTTGCCTCATCATATGTAATGGCAGTAAAAGGACAAATATCGTTACATAGTTTGCAACCAGAGCAGAGATCTTCATTGATAGATGCAGTTGCAGATTCTATTACTACCTTATTTCTCTGAACAAGGGATATTGCAGCCGCAGCGGCAGCTGAAGCCTGTGCCACAGTGTCGGGAATATCTTTTGGTCCCTGACATGCCCCTGCCAGAAATACTCCATCTGTCGCTGTACTAACGGGTGCAAGTTTGGGATGTTTTTCAAGGAAGAAACCGTCCTTCCCGATGCTTATATTTAACAGTCGTGCGATATCCTTTGCATCCTTTCTTCCTTCTATTGCATTGCACAAAATCACCATATCAACAGGTACCCACATTGTCTTCTTTAATAATGTGTCTTCTACTCTTACAAGAAGTTTTTTCTGGTCTTCAGGACTATCGGTAAGTCCCAGCGATTCCACCATCTCTGGATTTAGAACCTTTGCATCTTTATAATTAAGAACAGTGACAGCCTTGCCTCTTACAAAATCAACTCCCTCTTCTGTCAGTCTATGGTAAAACTCCTCATATCCTTTTCCAAAGCATCTCATATCAATATAGCAATTATACACATCAGCATCTGTCTTCTCTTTGATCAGGTGTGCATATTTCAGGGCATACATACAACAGACTCTTGAACAGTATTCGTGGTGATTTTTATCCCTTGATCCAATACAGTGGAGTATAGCAACCGACTTTGGCTCAATACCATCTTTCAGGAGTATCTTTCCCGCTGTCGGACCCGCTGCATTGTTAATCCTTTCAAATTCGAGTCCTGTATAAACATTGTCATACTTTTTATAACCATATTGTGAAATTGCACGAGTATCAAAAAGATCATAGCCTGTGGCAACGATTATAGCACCTACATTGATCTCTATTTCCTTGTCTGTATCATTAAATCTAATAGCCTGAGGTTCACAGAATTTTTCGCACGCACGACACTTTCCAGTCTTGAAGTATACACATGTCTCTTTGTCAATTACAGGTTTGTTGGGGACAGCCTGAGGAAATGGAGTGTATATTGCCTTTCTCATCGCCAGTCCCTCTTCAAATTCATTGGGTGCCTTATAGGGGCATTTGGTCATACATATACCGCAACCTGTACATCTGTCATGATCAACAAATTTTGCCTTCTGGTGAATCTTTACCTTGAAGTTCCCTACATATCCGTTTACCTCTTTTACCTCGGAATATGTATAGAGCTCAATATTATTATGTTGTCCAACTGATGTCATCTTTGGAGTTAGAATACAGGCAGAACAGTCCAGTGTAGGAAATGTCTTGTCAAATTGTGCCATATGTCCACCAATGGAAGGGGTCTTTTCTACAAGATAGACCTTATTTCCTGCCTCTGCACATTCCAGCGCCGCCTGAATTCCAGCAATACCTCCACCTATTACAAGAATAGATGGATTGATGCTGACTTCCTTGATGTTGAGCGGCTGTAAATATCTTGCACGGGAAACTGCTCCAGATATAATTGCCTTTGCCTTGTTTGTAGCAGGTTCAGGATCTTCTGTCACCCATGAACATTGTTCTCTTATATTAGCCATCTGGAAGAGATACTGATTTAAACCCGAGAGCATACAAACTTTTCTAAATGTAGATTCGTGCATTAAGGGGGAACATGCAGCTACAACGACTCTGTTTAATTTGTGTTCTCTTATTGCCTTCCCAACAAGTTCCTGTCCCGGATCAGAACACATAAATTTGTAATCAACAGCAACAACTACATCAGGAAGAGATGCGGCATATTTTTTTAATTCTTCAATATTGACCTTGCCAGCGATGTTTGTTCCGCAGTGGCATATAAAAATTCCTATTCTTGGATTATCCATAAAAATACCTCCTTAAAAGAGAGTGGATGAAAGTATCTCAGAAATGTCCATTACCTCAATCTTATCCTCTACTCCGAGCGCTGTTCTGCCATCTTCAAGCATCTGGATACAGTATGGACATGCGGTAGCAATTACATTTGCACCAGTTGACAATGCCTCCTTAATTCTAAGGACTCCAAATCTTTCCTCCTTTGGAGTCTCCATCCACATTCTTGCTCCACCTCCTCCACAGCAGAATGAGTTTTCTTTTACTCTCTGCATTTCTACAAATTCAAGACCCGGTATGGATTTGAGAATTTCCCTTGGCTCTTCGTAAATGCCGTTGTGTCTACCGAGATAACATGGATCATGGTAGGTTACCTTTTTTGCAAAGGATTTTCTGGGTTTTAGTTTGCCTTCTTTCATAAGTGAGGCGAGTATCTGTGTGTAATGGACAGGCTCATACTTCCCATTCTTCTCCGGATATTCATTCTTAAAAGAATGCAGGCAGTGGGGTGATTGGGCTATTATCTTTTTTACATCGTTTGAATTAAATAGAGAGATATTTGAGTCAAGCAGCTTTTCATACGAGTTTGTATCTCCGGTCTTTTTAATTGATTCTCCGCAGCAGGACTCCTCTTTACCAAATATGCCAAAATCAATTCCTGACTCTTTTAGTATTCTTGCTGTTGCAACGGCAACCTTTTTTGTGCGTGGATCATACGATGGAGCACAACAGGAGAAGTAGAGATACTCTGTGCCTTTCTGGTATTGTTTAATATTTAATTCTTTTGCCCATATATTTCTCTCCTCTCTCTTACCAGCCCATGGATTCCCGTTTGAATTTATGCTTCCGATAACAGATCTGAGAGTCGGGGGGATCAGCCCTGTCTGTGCGATAATAGATCTCATAGATGTAAATACATCTATAATTCCAACTCCTCTCGGGCATCTCTCCACACAGGTTTTACAGGTGGAGCATAACCAGAGGTCGTCTCCTTCATAGCCTTCCAGTCCATGCTGGGCGAGTTTGAATATATATCTCGGGCTGAACTCCCGTACATTACCCCACGGGCAGACAGCTGTGCATGTGCCACATTGATAGCATTTTTTAAGGTCTTCTCCACCTGCATCCAATATTGTCTTTGTGACTTCAAGAAATGGCGTATAATATTGCATAATATTTCCTCCTGATTTTAATCTCTTTTTATAGTCTGGATGGTCTCACCATCTTTGTTAATTATGTTTACAATGAGAGGCATCTTC
>JBBISZ010000012.1:0-5818 GCA_037441045.1 Deltaproteobacteria bacterium
GATCTATGGATTTAGAGGTGGAGATTACAGGCTGCTCTGGAGGATGATAAAGGAAAAAGGGAATAATATAGAGAAGCTAAATACGAATTTCAGAAGCAGAAAAAATATTGTTGAGTTTGTTTCTAATTTATTCCCAGAAGAAGGAGACCTTCAAAAGGAGAAAATCAAAAGTTATTTAACACTAGATAAAGATAAGGTTGATGATGAAGAAGAGGAAAACTTGATTGAGGCATATGAGAGAACAGGGGCATACGATCTCAGCATCATGGCGGATAAATCTGGTGGATATATAGAGGTCAATACATACGGAATTAATTTTGAAGAACTAAATAATAAAGAGGCTAAAGGAGATGCATTTAAAACTTATGATGATATGCGAGATATCTACGAAGATATGTATAATAAATTACAATATACATTAAAGAGAGGTTATTTGTATAAAGACATAAGTATAATCGTAGCTAAAAATGAATTTGTGCGTGATATCTGTGCTTTTCTTGCAGAAAAGTCTATTCCATTTAAATCTTACAGTAGTTTAGACGCAAGGCAAAGGCCAATCTCAAGAGAGATAATCTCTCTTATGAAGTATGCTGTCGATAGAGAGAATACATTATGCTTTTATCTTTTCTTAAAGGGCAGGCTTTTAGAAAATAAGACAAGAGAATTATCTCTAACAGACGAATATCAAAAGATGATTGATAAATTCGAAACTGATCCCAAAGAATTCCGATTTGACAGGGAGAGCAAACTATATAAAGAATGTTTTAAGGAAATATTGGAGAGTGCAAATACTGTTTCTGCCTCTGAAATGCTTTCAATGATTTATAGGATTTATGATGTTACAACCGAAAAATACAAAACTGATCAGGCAGCTTATATGGCATTATTGAATGCATCTGCCCGGCTGGCGGAGGAGAAAGATAAGTCAGTGAAAACTTACATTGAAGGGTTTGAAGAAATTAATGACGATGAATCTACTAATTCTAAAGATATCTGGAATATGAATATTTCGGAATCTGCAAATGCTGTAACTGTTGCAACAATTCACAAAATGAAAGGTCTGGGATTTCCAGTGGTATTTTATTTACACAAAAGAAAAGCCGAGCGAGATAATAGAGTACCATTTGCAGTTATAGATTTTAATAGATCTCAATACCTGATTAATTTAAATAGTAATGTTGTGAAAATTATGGATTTTCTCAAGACAAAAGAACATACAACAGGCAAGTTAGGCAAAAAAGAAATAGAAGCGATAATAAATGCATATAGAGATAATAAGATAGATAATTATGCGAGCACCATTAATAAACATTATGTAGCTCTTACAAGGGCAAAGGATGAATTGTATGTTTTTCTTGTAAATTCTGCAAAGAATCAAACAAAGTGTATTTTAACGGGTTTAATTTATAATCTTTTTAAGAAAGAGCATTTTGCAAAGGATAAAGAAGACCCTTATCATTATATATATACATTTGGGAAAACGATGTCTGTTGCTTATGAGACCGGTCACAAAAAAGAGCTTTGTATTGATAAATTTTCCGTACCCTTGGTAAGACAGATATATATCAAGAGTTTTTTAAAAAGAGATGAGCAGGCAGAATATGGAGTAGGTATACACGATGTCCTTTCTCGGATTATTAGTGTAGATTCAAACAACTGCGAAAGTGAAATTGATAAAAGTATATTAGAAGCAGAGAGAGCAGGTATTAAACTTACTGAAAAAGATAAAATTAGAAATGATATCAGGCGAGTGTTGATGAATAGTAAGACCAGATGGATATTTGAAGCAAAAGAAGGTAGAGAGATAAGAAACGAGATGGAATTTGTAGATAAAGATGGAAATCTTTATAGGGCAGACAGGGTGATAATTGATAATGATCTTGTAAGTGTTATTGATTTTAAGAGTGGAACCCCCGATGAGAGAGAGAAAATAGAATACAGAAAACAGATTAAAAATTACATTAGTATTATTTGGGAATTATTTTCTAAAAAGACGGAAGGTTATATACTTTATCTTTCAACCGGGGAGCTGGAGAGATTATGAAAAATCAGGTAAAAATAGTTAATTGCGAGAGTGATATTTTCGATTTTATTGTCAATAATCTAAAAGCCTATAATTTAAAAAATTATCTTATAGTATTTCCTGGACATAGACCAAGATTATTTTTACTGAAGAGATTATCAGAAATTATAAAAAAGCCTTTTGAACCTCCCAGGATATTCTCGTTTGAGGATTTTATTGGGTACCTTGTAAAAGAAAGTGGCTACTCTTATTCGATTGCATCTGATGTTGATATTATTTATTGGCTTTACAATCTCAACTTAGAAAACAATGAGGTTTATAAGAAGAACAAGAATCATTTATCGTTTTTTTTCTCATTTGTAAATCGGGTAATTCAGGACTATGCACTAATATTAAAAAATAATTGTCTGGATAAGATAAAAAAGGAGAAAAAAAATATTATAGATAAATATAAATCAAATGAAATTTATAAAACTATAAATGACTATGTAGATATTATCTTGCATCTGGATAAAATTTTGAAGGAGAAAGGCTATATTTTAGGTGCAGAACTTTTTAGATTAGTTTCGGATTTTCAGAAAGAAAAATTTCATTCAATTATCTCAAAATATGATAAGGTATTTTTAATTGATATTATTCCACTCCACAAGACAGAGTGTACATTAATAAATCAATTATCCAGCCTTCCAAATGTAGAATTTGTATTTCAAAACAGTACATATTTAAAAGAATTTTCGTCGCTTAAGGATTTTATTAAGCCAGATAGGATTCCTGATAATGTTAGCAAAAATGAAATCAATCTTTATGAGTCGCCAGATATTGTAGGGCAGATTATAGGATTAAAAGAAATGATAAAAAGTAAAAACCCCAATCTTTTGTTTGAAAAACCCGATACATTAATAATGCTACCTCAGACTGGTACTCTGGAAATACTGAATAATTTGTTCTTTGGCGAGATACAGGAAGGAGGCTTTAATGTGTCGATTGGGATTCCCCTTTCTGGTCTCAATATGTCCAGATTTTTCAATATGTTGTTTGATACATTGAGTGATAGAAAAACAGTCTTTGATAAAGATGGTAATATAGACAGTATCAGTAATAAAAGATTCACAACTCTTATAAATCATGAATATATTCTTGCACTTGATGGTGAAGAGGTGAAGGATAAGATTAATGATTTCCTGAGTAAAAAAGTATATGAATCAATAAGAATGGACGAGTTAATTGATCTTGTGAGCAGTAATAAAAAAATAAAGGAATTTTTAGTTTTGTTGTTTGGTAATCTGAGAGATATAAAAACAATAAAAGATCTTTCTTCCTATATTTGTAAAATAATTCAATTCATAAATGATAATCAAAACCAAATGCTAAATTATGGTTATTATCATATTGAATCGGCAAGGATCTATAAAGCTTTTAAAGAAATATATGAATCGCATATAGCCAATATATCGGTTGCTATAGGAGAATGGGGGTCTGTGTTCAATGGTTTTGTATCATCATTAAAAATTATTCCCGAGGGATCTCCCTTGAAGGGACTGCAGGTTCTCGGTCTATATGAGTCAAGAGCTTTAAGATTTGATAATGTGTATATTCTTGATTTTAACGATGAAATTCTATTTGATTATACTTTTGAAGATTCTTATTTTCCTGCAGATCTCAGGTTAAGGCTGGAATTCCCTCAAAAATCACAATATGATAATTACATTTTATATTTTCTGGATCTGTTGTTTCAGCAGGGTAAAGATATAAACATTTTTTATCGAGGAGAGGATAGATTGTCCAGAAACAGGTATATCTTAAGGTACATCTTTGAAAAGGCAAAGGAGAAGAAAGAGGTTCAAACTATTCCTATATATTATAATATTGACCTGACACCAGATAAGCCCGCTGTGATAAAAAAGGATATAAAGTTGATTAGAAAGATTATTAATAATGGTTTGAGTGCAACGAGACTTAATACATATTTAAATTGTCCAGCCCAATTTTATTATTCTTTTGTTCTGGGGCTGGAGGAAGGAGAAGAGGTCTCAAGTGAGGTAGAAAATATTGTTTATGGTAATATTTTTCATGCGGCTTTGTATGATTACTATACAAAATATATTGGCAAGAAGATTAATATGGATATAGATATAAGTGAATTCAGAAAGATATTGCGAAATAAATATAATGACGCTGTGTATAAAACAGGAGAATCCATCCTGTTTGATTATGCTTTAATAGACGTTATAGCAGAGAATTTTGCAGAAATATGGAAGATGCTACACAATGAAGAATCCAGGGAAATTCTCTATCTCGAAAAGGAGATTATAGCAGAGGTAAAATTAAATAAAGATAAATTAAAACTCAGAGGAAGAATAGATAGAGTAGATATTGTAAACGAGAAAAAGATTGAAATAATAGATTACAAATTTGCTACAAAATCCAGGTATATAATAAAAAATGAAGAGATATCTTTTCAATACTCTGAAAACGAAACAGTGGAGGAATTAATTTATAAAAGACAGAATGTATTGAAATCTCTTAATAATATTCAATTACCATTTTATATCTATCTTGCAAAAAATTGTGGTGATAAAAGTTTTAAGAGTAAAGAAGAAATATCATCTATGTTTCTATTTTTAAAAACCTTGAGTAAGACCAAAGGTAATTGTTATTTGCAATATTCTAATTCAAACGTGGGTAATATTATAGAAACTCTAATTAAAGAAATAATAGATGTGAATATTCCTTTTTACCCTGTAGAGAGCAAAAATTGTGAATGGTGTAAATTCTATTCTGCCTGTTATAGAGGAAAATAATATAATTATTTTTCTTGCCAGAAATTTAATTTGGTTCATTATCTCCCCGCTATGCCATTTAGTATAATAGTTCTTATAATTGTCTTTGTCCTGATTGCTGTACGGAAAATTGGGAATATTCGTCTTGAACTCTATCAGATAATGTCTATAGGGGCAATTCTGGTGCTGGTGTCTGGTTCAATATCTTTAAAGACTGCAATTCTGGCAATAGATATTGATGTAATACTATTTTTGTTTGGGATGTTTATTATCGGTTCTGCAATGGAGGAGAGCGGAATAATTGAGATTCTTGCTGCAAGGACAGTAAATAGAGTGAAAAATGTAGACGGTCTTACCCTTATGATTTTACTGCTCTCAGGCATCTCCTCTGCTGTATTGTTAAATGATACAATTGCAGTAATTGGAGTTCCACTTATATTATCAATCTCAAAGAAGAACAATCTCTCATTAAAACTTTTGACCATGGCTCTAGCAATTGGAGTCACAACCGGTTCGGTTCTGAGCCCAATAGGAAATCCACAGAATCTCCTTATTGCTGTAAGATCAGAGATGGAAAATCCATTTGTCGTCTTCTTAAGATATCTCTTCTTCCCTACCACAATCTCGATACTGGTTTCTTTCCTGTTTTTGAGAATATATTTTCATAGGGAATTTGGGAAAAGGATTAAACACATAGAAATCAGTTCAATAAAAGATAAATACATGGCGAGGCTCTGTAATATCTCTCTTGGAGTCGTTGTGTTTTTGATTGTATTGAAAACAATTCTCTTTTTAACTCCATTCCATATAAATCTGAGGATTACATTTATCTCCATAGGGGCAGCCATTCCATTGTTACTCTTCAGTACAGATAGAAGAAAGATTCTAAGGAATACGGATTACAAGACTCTTATATTCTTTGCTGCAATGTTTATTGTTATGCAATCTGTATGGGATTCGGGATTTATTCAAAAAATTATATACAGTTCTACTCAGGATATTTCAAATAAGACAA
>JBBISZ010000012.1:5828-18754 GCA_037441045.1 Deltaproteobacteria bacterium
CGCTGTACTTTTGAGTCAGATACTTTCAAATGTCCCGCTGGTTGCACTAATATTACCAATACTGCTTTCTACCATTCCATCGTACGAATTGCTATGTGCACTTGCCGCAGGATCAACTATTGCTGGAAATATGCTTCTTCTGGGGGCTGCAAGCAATATTATTATTGTCCAGAATCTCGAACAGAGAAGAGAGGAGGCGATCAGCTTTATTGAGTTTGCAAAGATAGGAATTCCTCTAACTCTTGCGCAGATGATAATTTATATCTTATTCTAAAATATTTACAGATGGGATTCTATTAAAAATATACTTCTGCGTAATTTAAAAAATCTCTGTTGTTTTTGTAAGTCTTATTTTTATCCCTTTTATCATTAATCCCCAACTTCCCAAAATTTAAGTAATAGCTCTTCTCACTGCTGTCCGAAATAAACTGAAGTCATAAAACTCATTACCTTAAATCAATGTATGGTTTGATTATTTACAAATATATTGGTCCCTTATTGTCAAAGGAATTATTACTTTTCGAAAGGGAATTTGTACTTCTTGAGTCCTGTCTCGTCTCTCATAATAATCATCTCTTTTTGTGTCTCAAGATTTACTGGTGCTCCCTTTTTTATCCTCTCAAGAGATGTAAGGTATTCTTTCTCTCCTGCTGTGTATATTCGTTTTGCACCTGGCATCTTCTTTGAACTTCTGAGTTCTCTCAAAATATTTCCTGCTATCTTTGTAAATCTTCTGAAACTTATAAAATGTTCTATATCTATTGCTATAAAGAAGTGTCCGAGGCGATAAAAAGTCTTCTTGCTGTCTTTTACACCAGTAAGCATTTTCATATAGGCGCCATTCTGAAGGGCTGCAGATAGAATCTCTACCACAGTTGAATATCCATAACCTTTGTATCCTGCAAGTTCTTCGCCAATTCCTCCCAATGGAACAAGTGCTGCTGTTCCTTTTGTAAGATCTTTTAATACCTCGTGTGGATCTGTTTTTGATTTTCCCGTCTCATCAATGACCCAGCCAGACGGAAGTTCTTTATTTAATTTTGCATATACCTCAATCTTTCCCCTCTGAGTAATTGAGGTAGCGCAGTCCAGAAGAAAGGGAAACTTCTCATCAGTGGGAATCCCAAATGTAAGAGGATTTGTCCCGAGCATATTCTCCACACCAAAAGTCGGAGCCACAGATGGTCTGGCATTTGTGCCTGTAATACCGATCATTTTGTTCTTTACTGCCATAAGAGGATAATAGCCGGCTATTCCATAATGTGTTGAGTTTCTAACCACAGTCATCCCGAGACCATATTTTTTTGCCTTTTTAATTGCTATCTCCATTGCGCGGTAGGCGATATAATGTCCCATTCCATGATTTCCATCAATCACCGCTGTTGTGGCTGTCTCTTTTATTATCTCAAACTTGGTAACAGGATGTTGAATACCTGCTTTGATTCTGTCATAGTAGATAGTCTTCATTCTTGATATGCCGTGTGAGTCAAACCCCATTCTATCAGCGGCAATAAGCACATTTGCACATATCTTTGCCTCTGCTCCGGGAACGCCCTGTTTTATAAAAACATCTCTCATAAAATTCTCAAGAACATCGAGTTTTACCCATACTACACCCTTCATAAAATATCTCCTTTCAATATTATTTTCATAAAATTGGTTTGAGTCCCTCTTCTGGCTCGTCAAGATTCTTTTTTACATCTTTTAAGAATCTTACAGTCTGAGCAACATCTGTAATTCTGTGATCTAATTTGCCTATTAATTTGATAATTGAGATCTCTTTCAGTTCACCATCTATAATGGTCTTCCTTTTTTCAATGCTACTTACATTCATCTGAACAATAGATGGTGTTACAATTGGTGAGGCAACATCATTTACTCCCAGAGGACCGAGATTGGATATGAGAAAAGTCCCCATAAGTTCCCGATGTTTCTTGTATAACCATTCCTCAAGGTCTTTTGAGAATATTGTAGCGATATCAACGGCATTTCTTGCTGCAGAGATTATTGGACGCAAAAATTTAAGTCTCCTGTTTAGTTTGGCAATCTTTTCAAGTCTGGCATTGGTGTTCTCTTTGATTTTCTTTAGATTTTCTCTGGATTCTCTTGCAACATCAAAAATAGATTTTTTATCCACATCTCTAATAATTAACATTCCAAGATCATCACCCACATCGACTGGTGCCCTTATATCAATCCTGTCTGTTGGAAAGAGCCTATATCTTCCATTGTATGCCCATGTATATAACCTGTGTTTTGTAAGTGCATTTCCTGTGGCTTTGATAATTATATCGTTGATTGTAACTTTTATATCTGACTCTCGATTTAATCTTTCTCTGAATTTTAGAGCATTATCCATTGAAACTTCTATAGTTGCAAGTACTGTTGGACCTACCCTCTTTTCAGAGAATGTTCTGATTAAATGGAGTCTTCTTGCAATATATTCTTCTGTGTCAATATGCTTCATATACAGTATTTCTCCGGCTCTTCGATATTTCTCTTGATTGTTGCCAGAAATCTACCTGGCTCTCCGGCATCAGTAACTCTATGGTCAAATTCAAGAGCAAGCCCGATGTATTTTCTGTTTACTGGTTTACCATCTATTATCTCGACAATATCTTTGGCTGATAATACCAGCAATGCTGCAATGGATGGTTTTACGAGCTGTCCATGACAGTCTATGACACCCAGCGTTCCCATATTTGTAACCATGAATGTACCAATATATTTGTGCTGAATATCAAACCACATCTTCTCCCATCTCGGAATTAGAGGACGCGCCCTTCTTGCAAACTCTGAAAAAAGGTTTACAAGAGTTGAAAGCCCCTTCCTCTTCTGCTGAAAATCAATATATTTCTGCATCTGTACATCGATGTTCTTTTTGACATCATCAAGTCTCTCATTGAATGTGCTGGCAATCTCAAATATATCTTTTTTATCTGTTTCGGGAATTACTATATGCATGGGGAACTCCCCGAGGTCAACAGGAGTTCGAATATCTATCCTGTCATTCGGGTAGATGTGATATTTACCATCATAGTCGTAGTTAAAGAAGATGTGTTCTCTTAGAGCCATTGCAGTGGCTTTGAGGATTATATGGTTGAGTGTAATTCTATGTGTCTTTGCCCTTGGGTCAGTATTGAGTTGATCCTTCCATCTCAGGGCAGGTTCCAGCAATGCATCCATATTTATTGTAACTGTTGGTGCGCAGTTGAGTCTGTGAAATCTGTCAATTACCAGTCTCCTCATTGCAATAATCTCTTCAGGACTTCTCTTCATAGCAACCTCTCAGTTTGCCTTATTTAAATACACTGACTGATAAAAATCTTCAAGCGATCTATTGACGCGTTCGTACCATGCATCCATTCTTTCATGAATAAATCCCTCTATTTTTTTCCCGAATATTGGTACATGTACCTTTATCTCAAGTTCCATCTCCCTTTTGATGCTCTCATCATCATTTTTATAAATTTTACCTCTACCATGAATGGAGACGGTTTTTGTAAACACATCGGGGATAAACTTCCATGAAAACTCTTTTGTCGTCTTGTTTACAGAGATCTCCTCATCTACCGTGAGTGTCTTCTGTCTGAGAATACTCTGAGCCCTCTCTGAAAGCTCCTTTGAAACAGACCGAACCTTGCGTTCTATCTTATCATCTGTCTCGGTGTTATAAATTGTATATCTGTTTGCCAGATTGAGTTTCTCTGAGAGATATTTATCAAACTCATCACTGAACATTGCACGAAAGTAATCTTCTTCTTTGATTTTTAAGATATGTGTAGCTCTGTAAATCATACTCATTCCCCTGAATTAAATTTTTTAATTATCTTAAAGTTGTTTATAAATAAAGGATCCTTCTTCAAAACAGGTGGCTTGGTTGTTGCATCAGATGCCCCTCTGGCAATCAGGTCTGCCCTGAAGCGTTCATATTCATTTTCAGCCAGAACAGCGAGGATCGGGGCGTCAAGTCTCATAGAATCCCTCTTTGTCTCATACTCTATATTTACCTTCTTAAGATTCTGTTCAAACTTCTTAATGAAATCTTTGAGGTGTCCATCATCAATTTTACTATTTTGAGGTTCAATCATAAGTATATATCGTGGCAATTCTCCGCTCTCATCTGGAAGAAATGTAAAGCCATTGAGCTGTATCCCTGTATCCTTTATTGTGAGATTGACTGCATCTGTAATATGTGTCTCAAATATCTTCTCTCCGGTATATGAAACAGCATTCCCTGCCTTGTGTAAAAAAGCAATTATTGGTGACCTGTTGTAAAATCCTACTACCTCTATTATGTCGCGCATATCATACCTATAAAGACCATTATAACCTGTAATTACTATAGAATATCTTCCACCTGCTTGAAGCTGGTCAGCGCATAATAGAGTTCTTTTTTCAGAGAAGTATTCCTCCTCCGGGATAAATTCAAAGAAGATATACCCTGGCTGCAGGATACAGCCCCTTTCCTCAAGTTTGTAAGGAATTGCAAATATACCTTCTGTAGCGCCGATTCCATACTCCATTGTAGGTGTGTTTTCAAAGTATTTTGGGAATTGTTTGATATAAAAGCCCGCAGAGCCGCCCTTCCAGCAGGAGATAAGAGCAAGATTCTTAAAAACTTTAGAAGGTTTCAACATGCCATCCCTGTTTAAAAGTCGCTCAATCTCCTTTGCCCGCTCTATATTCTTCCTGAGTTTGCGCTCAAGCCTTATCCTGAGAGCGGGGTCTATAAACAATCCCTTTTTGAGTTTGCCATCATACAGGTCTCTTATAATGTTTTCTGCAAACTCATTTAACTTTTTTGCAAACAGAAGTACTGTAGAGGGATTTGCCATTGAAAATTGAGTAATGTTTCTCTCAACCGCCAACCGCATAATAACATAATATTTTGAGTTGAAGTCTGTCATATTGAAGATGTCATCATCCCAGTAATTTTTATTGAGAGAGATAAATAGTTCGCGCAGGAGAGGATTCCTCCTGTTTTTTGCAACCTCTGTTATATACCAGGGAGAGCCGTAGGGAATTCCTTTTGGGGTAAATCCTTCAAGTTTTGGAGAGGTCATCTTGATAGTCCCGCCCCTTATAGCACCCGGTGCTTCTCTGGTTATGAACATAAAATATGGTAGGACAGATCTTCCCACATATTTGAAGTGTTCATCTGTGATAGGAATAAATTTTGGCTTTGCCGTAGTTCCACTTGTTGTTCCAAAGAAGACAATCTCATCAGGGGTCAGGATATTTGTCTCTCCATTAATCATCATCTCAATATATGGCTCGAGAGATGTGTAGTCATTTACAGGTACATTTTTCTGAAAGTCCTCTATTGTCTTTATTTTACTGAAGCCAAAATTCTTACCATAGAGCGTGTCCTGATTTTTCTCTATAATCTTTTTTAGTGCCAGCTCCTGAGCCTCTCTGACATTCGTGGTATCATATTCAAACTTTCTTATTGTCCTTGCAAATAGTGCCCGAGCCCCGTACTTTAAGATGTTGTTTATTAAAATATCTTTCATCTGATATGCTCCATAAAAGAGTGGATAAAATTATATACATATAAGAGACTTTGTAAAGAAAAGAAGGTAAAACTTTATGCTCAAGCATTTTCCAATTATGATTACTAAAGAGAAAGAGAATTTTTATTTAAAAAGTTTTTATCAGTTTTGCTCTCTGAATGTATTAGTATAAAAAATCATTTCTTATAACATCTTTCCAGAATAAATTTTGCAAAGAATCATTTGAATTTAATTTTTTTAAATCTATAACTGATCAATAAACAATCTAATGGCTTTGTTGAGGTATAATCTATTTACATACAGGTATTTATGGTAGTGGACAAATAAACCTTTTGAGACCCTGCCCATTGTGTCAGATATTGAGCGGCTAACATTAAAGGAATTTTAAATTGGACAGCGGTGATTTCTTATAAGAAGATTTTGTCTGATAATTTTGTTGATTGGATACACTTGGTGTAATAGCAAAAATGGGATTAACATAGCATTAGTGATAAAATAAATGGGGGATTTTAATTTATTGTTCTAGTTAATTATTGCAGGGAGAGAAGGTCGTTGTTATTGTTGATATAGTGTCTGTATCTACCTGAGAGTATTTGATAGCTCTTAATAATTATATAAGAATAATAGTTCATAAGAATCGCAGTCTCCTCCGATATATATCCCTTTTTGTAGTTTCTGAGTGCTGTCTCACCAGCCAGATAAGCCATAAGCATATCGGGATAGTTCTGGTATTTTTCTCTTAATCTGTATAGCTCTGAAACGCCTTTTTCGATATTTGTTTCAATGTCATAAATATTTGAGTTGTTGTTTGAGTTGGCATCAAAATATTTTGGGAGAAGCTGCATAAGTCCAGCAGCCCCAACAGGTGAAAGGGCAAAAGGATTAAATTCGCTCTCTTTATATATAACTGTGGTGATAAATAAAGGATCAAAATCGTATTTTAATGAATATTCTACAATTGAAGAACTGATCTTCTCTACAAGATTAAATGGAATATCTCCATTTTTGCTCATGATGAGTAGAGATATAGCCTCTTTGAAGTTTTCATTGTTCTGCTCATAAAGTGACCTGATATCGGATTTTATGTTTGTCTCAACCCTTTTATAAGAGACTTGAGGACCTTTTCCTCCTGTGCATTGTATAAGTAAAATTAATGCTGCAATGGTAAATCTTTTTCTAATTGAGAAACGCATCTTAAATAGACCTTTCGATCTGCTCTATCTTTTCAGCGAGCCGTTCAATCCTTTTGTTTATGTTTGATAGTTCAGATTTCATACTGGAGTATAGCCGATTATTCAGGTACCCAAGAGATTTGATCATCTTCTTACGGCTCTGTTTTATATAGTTCCCGCAGATGGCTTCATAGTTGTTTATAATTCTTTCAATCTCGTGGAATTCAATCTCAGAGTCAGATAAAATACCCATAAGGTTTTTCTCAAAAGTACTTATATGTCTGTCTTTTGTGTTCATCATGTTTCTTATCAATCGCTCAATGCTGTATTTAATAAAGTCAGCCGCCATAAATTATTATCTTATCATATATGACACGATGTGTCAAACACTTTTTCTTTTGTGAATTTTTATTTCTTATTCCCTCCAATTAGCCTCATAATTCCGCTATATCTCCACGCCCCTTCTGGACAGAGTTCGTCACAGCAATAGCATCCTATGCAAAGCTTTTTATCTATTTTTGGCAGGTCATTTGTATCTTTTTTCATCGCGCCGACAGGACATTGTCTGACACATACATAACATTTTGTGCAGGACTCTTTTTTTAATTTGAGTCTGGCTGGACCTTTTAGAAAGTTTTCAAAGATAAAACCATTTACAAAGTTTATAAACGATCCACCTGTAATATTTGCCTTGAGATATGTAGATGGGAGTTTGAAATTCTTGAGTGGCTCAGGATCACCGACAATCTCCACACTTGAAGGATCTATAAATCCCCTTTTTATTGCGCTTTTGAGATATGGTATCTGCTCGGGCTTTATTCCCATCATCCTGGCGCATACGATATCAATGGCAAAACCATTATCAGAGACAATGATTGTTCCAATCTCCCTTCTTCTCCCATTCGAAGGACCCGCACCTTCCATACCCCATATTGCATCCATTATTGTAAGATTTGGGGGACGGATGTTGTAAATATCCACAAGTAGTTCACCAAACTCGTCGTGAGTAGGAGCTATAGAGTGAGCCCGTGCCTTTTCCCCACCAACGAGAATTCCAAACATGTTTTTTATAGCGCCGGAGAAGAGTGTAAGTGAATGTGTTTTGAATTTCGGGAGATTTATTAGATAATCGGATTTTAATATATTGCTGCTAACCACAAAAGAATCTGTATAGACAGAATTTACTTTGACGCGTTCTGCTGACTTTGCAGGATTCTCAAATCTATCTCCAATGAGATCTAATAGACCTGCCTTTTTTGCCTCCCTTATAGAAGAGCCATATCCACTCACACCAGGATTGTCTGAAACCGAGACGGTTCTTTCTGATTCTTCTAATATTTTTACAATAGCACTTACAAACTCTGGATGTGTACAAATAGCCTTTGTTGGATCTGAGCCTGATAGAAGGTTGGGTTTTAACATAATCTTTTTTGCTGCGACTTTTTCGATGTAGGCGGCGAGGACCGGTCGCAATACTTTGTAAACTGACTGATAATCGTCGCTTTTAAGGACAAGGACTTTAATCATAATTTGGGATCTGATTTTTCTTTGAGAAGTCTTAATATTTCAGATCTTCTCTCTTTATCGGGGTCTAAAAAATAGAGCAACTTTAAAATTCCTGAATCTTTCAGTTTTGTAAGAACTGTTGTATCATATTTTTCGATAAAAACGGCAGGTTCAGTCTTTATCTCTGGCATCTTCTGTGATGTTATTCTATTTTCAATCTCTTTCTGCTTTTCTATGAGTATTTTTACAATCTCTGAGTCTTCCTTGAATATATTGGTTGAGATCCTGATCTCTTCTTTGAGTATTCTGTTTAGTCCGGCAAGGTCATAATACACACTGATAGGACAGATTGTGAGACACATTGCCTGAGTGGAAGATATTTGAGAAAAGAGATTTTTCAAGTGTTCGTTTATATTTGCCTTGATGAATGCATTATGTCCATTCTGGTAGGCGGATGATATTATCAGGAATTGCTGCACTATGTCATCTCTGGAATTCTGAAACGCCTCATTATAGAATCTGTTTAATTCTTCAAAGGATGGATTTTCACTTAATATGAAATGTTTGAGAACTGCATATATCTGGCTATTTCGCTTAAAGAAGAAGTAGAGTTCAATCTGAACCCGGTCTGGTTCAACATTAGGAGAGTCTTTTAATAAATCTACTATTAGAAGTCTTTCGTATATGGTAGAATTAAAGAAGAGAGAAAATATTCTGGACAGCGTCTCGGGTAAGAATGGATAATCTCTCAATCTGTTAAGAGCGTAGATTCTCTGTTCTACAGAGTCAGAATTGAGCTTTGTATTGAGTTCTCTGATATATTCCATCATCCTTTGATAACCACTGAAGACTTTTTTCTTATCCTTTAGATAAGTGATATCTCCTTTGTTTAATGTAAGGTTTTTGATATTTCCTTGAGATAGATTTTTTAGTTCTGTCTGATATTTTTTTAGTGACTCTTCAATCACTGTTCTGTCTTTGAGAAATTTATCTACCAGCTGTTGAGATACTCCCTCTTTTCTTAAATCTTCCAGCATATCACTGTAAAGCAGGGAGGGTGTGCAATAAAATTCAGATATTTTATTATATTCATTGAGAACGATTTTGAGCACCTCTTCTCTGAATCTGTTTTGAGGAAATTTTATAAGAAAATCCATTGCCGCCTTAACATCATTTGATTCTATTTTTTTATAATAGAGTTCTATCAGTCTTTCCTGCAATTCTGATCTGTGCTTACTATCAGGATATTCTCTTATGTATCTCTCTAAATTCTCTATGTCTGTTGACCTGATTACAGCCTCATATTCGTACTCTTCTATAAGTGTCTTTGCCTCTTTCCTGTAGTTTCCATAAGGATTTTGCAGAATATACATTTTGAGGGCATTTATGCTTTTTTCATCTTTTGCCCTATTAAATCTTATTTCGTCCAGGAGAGATTCCATCTTCTTACTTCTTGGATCGTCTGGAAATTCAGAGATAAACCGTTTTATCTGGAGAATGTCTTTGCTCTCTAATGTTGTTTGAAATAGAATATCTTTTATTCTCTCTTTTGCAAGATCTGTCTCGGGTAGATCAGGATTTTCAACAATAAATCTATAATAAGCCTCTGGTGTCCCTTTCTTTTGTGCGTCCTCGTATGTAAATCTGGTTGTGCATGAGGAGAAGTAGAGAATCAAAATAATCAGGATGTTTATAATTATTCCATACATCATTTACAATCTACCATCACTAAATTTTTTTTCAATCAAATATATCACTCTGTTTTGATAAATGTTTTTTATGTTTTAAATTTGATAAAATACTATGCTGATTTTCGGAAAATTATTAAAAGACACACGGTCTTGACAGAACTCTATTGTAGAAGTATTTTTTAGACCTGTATGCGGGGAGGAGAAGGAAAGGAAGGTTTCTATGAGAAGAAAATACCTGAAAATCGCTTACATTTCGTTTTTATTTGTATTGTTTGTAATTCAACCCTCCGGTTGCTCGGATAAAGATAACAGTCTAAAGAAATATTGGATTGTGATTCCTTCTGCCAGTTACTCTTCAGAGGATGTGGATTTTATGTACCCTGAATGTCCCACAATAGAGCAGCCGAATATATGTCCACAGAAACAGGGTTGTTGTCCGGAGGGTTATCCCTATGGTTGTGCCTCACAGAACAAATGTTATGCTACTCCGCCAGTTAATGAGTGTGCAGATTTTGTAGAGTGTCTTCCTCCGGAGGTTATTATAAAATCTGTTTTGCCGTCAAAAATAACAGCAAAGGTTGATGAATCTGAACAAGTGATAATAAGTTATAAAAAATACGGGACAGAAAAACTTATGCAGTTGATTATAAAGATCACTGGTGTTCAGGGACATTTTACCTACAATCTATCAGAGAGTGAATCCTCTTCAGGAGAAGTGCCACTTGAGATATTTTATAAGGATAAAAAACCGGAGGATAAAGATTGTAAATCGTGTAATAATAGTGAGTGTAAGCCCTGTTATAAAGATGTTACTCTAACCGGGTCAAGGTTCGATTTTGGGCTCAAGGATGAAAAAGGTAATTTGTGGGGTAATATGCTTAATTATCTCATTTTTGGAATTACAGAGGATAATTCTCAAAACGCTATATGCAATGATGGCTCTGACTGCTGTAAGATAAAAGAAGGTGAGATAAATGCACAGATAGTCTCAATTACCACTCCCGAAAGCTGTGACTGTCCGCCCAATACTACTTATTCAATGACGGATAAATATGGATATAAAATTTGCGATTGTAATGATTGTAAAGAATGAATTATCCCAGAGCGACATCAAGTATCATCATAATTACAAAGCCGAGAATGTTTCCTATGGTAGCGAGATCTGAATTTCCCTTCTGTTGAGATTCAGGAATAAGCTCTTCTACTACAACAAATATCATGGCACCAGCAGCAAAAGCCAGTGCATAGGGCATTATAGGTCGTATCATGGATACCGCAAAAGCCCCAATTATGGCAGCCATCGGTTCTACAAGTCCTGAACCCTGACCAAAAACAAAACTCTTCAGTCTTGAAAAGCCCTCTCCCCTCAGAGGCAGAGCCACCGCCAGACCTTCTGGCAGATTCTGAATGCCTATCCCAATAGCGAGTGAGAGCGCACCCATAATAGAGACTGTATCACTCTGATGTGTAAGCGCACCGAAGGCGACACCTATTGCAAGACCCTCTGGAATATTGTGAAGGGTTACCGCAAGAATAAGTAGTGTAGTCTTTTTGAGTCCTGTCTTGATACCTTCAGCATTGTCCTCCTTGAGACCAGAGTGGAGATGCGGTAGAATCATATCTATTATTCTCAAAAATGCAGCCCCCAGAAGAAAGCCTGTAGCAGGTGGAAACCAGATAGGAACTGATAGATTTTTTGAAAGCTCTATTGATGGTTCAAGCAAAGACCAGAAGGATGCAGCAATCATCACACCGCTTGCAAATCCGAGCATTGTATCAAGTAGTTTATCATTTACTTTTAACACAAAAAAGACCAGAGCGGCACCAATTGCAGTCATCAGATAAGTGAACAGACCGGCAATGAGTGCAAGGAGAACAGGATGTGTAGAGGATAGACTATCCAGCATATATTATTTGCAGGCAAGTTTGTAGGTGATTTTTACTTCACTACCATCGTTGATGTTTAGATTTGGTCCGAATATGATTGAATTGCTGCCTGAATCATAAGAGTATCCGTTTTGCGGGTCTTTATCCACCTTTTTTCCATCTACGTAGACCTCAATGCTGTTTTCATCGGGTGTGTTGTGAAGGAAGAACCGATTTCTTGTATCAAATACATCAAGGCCCAATTTACTCATGAGTGGTCCCCAGTTTTTATTGCAGATGCTGGCAGCGATTCCATTTCCAATCTTCTTATACATATCCAGATATCTTACCCCTGCGGACTCGGAGGAAGAGCCGGGGCATTTCATTGGATTTGGGAGATTGTTGATATCTCCATCTTTATCGAGTCCTGTCACAATTGATAGAGAGAGAAGTCTACCTGATGCATCTTTTTTAATCTGTTTGAAGAAATCGGCATAATAATCAACACTCCCGGGAGATTGATCGTCCTCATCTGCAACCATTATTAAATAAAGTTTGGACTGGTCTCTTATAAATCCTTTATTCTTTTCAATATCGTCTATAATTGGAGAGGATAAGGCCTTCTTTGCCGCCTCAAAACATGCCTCAGCCTCATCGGAGCAACATTCGCCTATGAGGGCGTTTTTTCTGAAAGCATCTATTATTTCCTGACTTGTAGAGGCTATTGGTAGATAGTTTGGAGTTGGATTCTGTGGTGGATTATTTGCAATTATTTTGGGTGTTCCTTTCTTATTGAATAATACTCCCGGATAGTTGTAGTCGCCAGAGTCTGTTTTTGCAGGCTCATTTATCTCTGATGAAATTACACCTATCTGAAAGTCTGCATTAATATTTACGGCATAATTTATAAACAGGGGGAAGTTGCCGGCAAGTGATGCCTGATCATCTGCCATTGAGCCCGAATTGTCTATGCACCATAAAATATCTATTTTTGGTTTGCCACTTGCTACGAAATTCTCTTCGACGGTGTCATCAGCAAGCCCTTCTCCAACAAGGACGAGATCGTATTTTCCATTTATAAGATTGGAGGCATCGCTGGTAATTGCGAGAGTTGATTCTTTTCTGCCGGAGGATGTGGGAGAGAACTTCATCTTTATAGGAACCTTATTCCCCGG
>JBBISZ010000013.1:0-18649 GCA_037441045.1 Deltaproteobacteria bacterium
CACCATTTGCTGAGTTGAGATCATTCAACACATAAACATTTTCACCCTGCTGAGTGATTGAACAGTGGGTTCCGGACAGAAATTTATCATCCGGAAATATTATATCAGCCTTTTCTCTTCCAATAGTCAGTGGAGCCGGTCTGAGATACAGATTACCCATTTTACGGGTATTGAGGATCTGCTGGATCATCAGATATTCCTTTTCGGGGATTAGAGAACCATAAAAGACTGTGGAATCAGGCAGTGCATAAGGTTTGAGCTGATTTAATATTCCTAAAAATTTTAATATCTGAGCACCGCAGATAAAGACATCGGAGGGCTTTATTACTATGGATTGTTTGACCATTATAAAAACACCATTATAAGAGCCCGCATCTACCAATCTGAGTCCTTCAATGGAGTTTTCTATCCTTGCATGTATAGGTGATAAATATCTGTCAATATCAAAAGATATATCACAACCTCTCCTTCCAATACTTATGGAAAACGAGGCAGCGGAAGAATAGACAAGTCCTCTTCCACCTTTATTAAGATGAAATATCTGCACCTCTTTCAATACAGTCTTACTACCATTCCCGAGGGGTGACATACATTTACTGCAAACAGTCTCTCCCCATTTATTTAAGAATCTACACTTTGGACATACAATACCCTGTACGAATCCCATATCTAACTCCGATTGCTAATGAGCAGAACATCTTTTAACATCTGATTTTTTTAGAGTCTTTCTTATATTGAGTTCCGCAGCCTTTGGTGCGGATGTTATTACAACTTTCAGATCCATACCTGTAATCTTATCTACTTTTCCTCTGTATCTACATTCAATTTCACAGTCCCACTCTACACAATCACCAATTTTAACTGTAATGGGATCTCCCTCTTTTTCGGAAAAAGTAATCTTATTCTCTCTCTTATGTCTCAATGTCTTATCGTATACCGATAGATTAGCAACAGGTCCAATCTTCTCAATAGATAAGACAACCCCCTTCTTTACCTCAAATTCATATGTCCTGTCCTTATCCTCAAATGATTGAACATCTATATTGGTCATAGGTTTAAAATTTTCCTTTAGGTACGACACAAGAACAGCCCCCTTCCCACCAAGGTTCATATTACATATGGCTACCTCATACAATTTTGCATCTCTGTATCTGCTCACAAATTCAAACTGTTCACCGGCATAACTATAAATTCTACATTCATCAGTTGGATCAAGAGTACAGGAACAGCCTGAAGTGGCGGATCCTTCATTTAAGAAATCTGCAAATTTTTCAGAACCAATCTTATCCTGTATAACACCAAATGGTATATCATATATATATCTTACCAATCTCATAACAAACGCAATATTTCCAAGAGAATTTTTATATATTCTGGTCTTTTCCGTCCTGATAAATTTATCCCTGAATGCACTCAGCCTTTTTTTCTTTTCTGTACCAGAGTTCTTCATACAGATATCAAATGTAGTAAGTACCTTTTCACTCTGCTCATCCGATGCACTCTCAACATTCTCCAGCACAGATTCACACCTCAATACTAATTGATAGATAAGTTCCTTATCCTTGAGCCCAAGAAGATTTGTGATATATGCAATGTACTGTAATTTCTCATAGCCAATCCCTGTATCTTTGAGATCCTCAATCAATCTCTTTTCTGCTTTTGCTCTCATATTCTTCATGAATTTAGAACTCTTGAATCGCTGACTGAACTTTTCTGCCTCGGACAATAATCTATCCAATTCCACATTTTGATTTTGTGATATATTCTGAATATTTTCTGCCCACTTAAATTCAATAATAAACATTAGATTAGTAAGAGTCTGTTCTTTATTATACGGCATCATTTTTGCAATTGACTCAGCAGCAGAGATGGCTATTTCATAATTGGAGACATCAATTAGTGATCTCTTATAGTATGAATCAACATTTGAAATCAAATTTTCTGTGACCTCTCTAATATCCGCCTCATCACCAAGATACTTCCTGTTTGAATCGATATAATTCAGAATATCCACTACTCTTTCTTTAAGAAAAGAAAACGATGTATTGTCCGTCTCAAAAGTTGTGCGGGTTAGCTTCATAATATCTGCTTTGTAAATCTCAGCAAGTTTTAGTTTCAAATTCTCAATGTCCAGATCTTTTATACCGCTGGACAACTGTAAAAAATTCCTTAATGCATCTCTGTAAAAAACCCTCTCCTCATCAGAAACAGGAGAAAACTTTTTTAGATTCTGTGCAAGTTCTCTTACATCATTTTCATCAATGGTTACGCTGATCTGCCCTGAGATATCAAATGCCGTTGTCTTTGTCTTCTTGTTGTCCTTCAGGATCTCCACTCGCTTCTCAATGACACTCATCTTATTAAATACTGCCTTTTTGAGAAGAGAAAAAATATAATCATCAGAAAATCCGATCTTCTTCAGCTGCCTCTCCATCTTCTCAGAGAGGTTTGCCTTGAGTCCCTTCATTGCCTCATCTCTGTCATCAAAGAGATAGAGTCTCCCCTCAAAATCCTCACTGATTGTAGTAATTGTCTTCACCTGTGCAGCTGCGATAGATAAAATAAAAATTAAAAGCAGAAAACATAGATACTTTCTCATCTTAATACCCTGTAATTGAGTTTTTTATAATTGAGGTAACAAATTTTCTTATAAGCAACCTGACCTCCTCTGGTACTGAGATATCGTATCTGGTAAATGGTTCTTTCTTATCCCCTATCTCAAGAGAAGCCTCTATGTATGATAGATCCTTAATACCTCCGAGATCATCAATGGGTACAACTATACTCAAGACAGGCAAGTAATTAATATATGAACTACTTCTGGGACCTTCTATTACAGTATTCACTGCTATAGATTGGGCAGCAGAGGATGTTATCTGTATTACACCTATTACTCTGGTCTCTATTAATTTCCTGAAAGTTATAAGCTGTTTTTGTATCGGCATTAGATATATATCAATATCACATCCATTTCTCTTGATATTTCCGAGCCTTCCATAGCCATTCTGTATTGCATGATTATAGTCTAAAAATTCAATATCTCTTATAAACTTAAGTGTCCTTATAAACTTTTTTATGAGATTTTTATTGGGACATATAAGCCCAATTATTCCAGTTTCAATAGAGAACCTTCTGAACAAAGTCTCATTTATATAAGTGGATATTGCCCTCCATTCATCCTCACTCAGCAAATCTACATCCTCGCTACTCTGATATTGATCGATATTCTTACTCATATCTTCAGGATATAGTTTATTTACAACCGTAGAATTGATGAGGGAATTAAGGGTGGTCAATATCTCAAGATCGGTAAAATTGAGTCTGTCCAGAAGTTCATTCAGTCTTCTCGGATGTCTGAGTTCAGATATAACCTCCTCTGCAATAGGATGTAGCCCGGTGAGTTCTCTAATCTTCTGTTCATTTACAACATAAAGCATATCCTCATTAAAATGTTCTTTTATCAATCTTCTGGTCTCGTCCAGCTGTCTCATCCCCTCCATAAGAATATTGTCAAGAGTTGCCCTGATAGAAATCTGCTCGCTCATTATATCTGGCTGAAAGACGAAATCCCCTTCAGTCACGCCCAGAAGTCTAAATATCGCCTTCTCTCCAAATACTCTACCAATATGAGAATGAACTATATCTCCATTTCTCAGGTATATACTCCCATCATTATCCGCACTTCTAATCTTAAGAACGCCTGTCTTTTTATTAAGAGAAAAGACCTGCAGTAGATCCGGTAGAGATATCTCCGTCAGCTTCCCCTCAAACGCCTTATTGGTAGATTTTAGCATATCCGCAGTATCTATCTTGTGAAATATATTATCCACCATACTTACAACTGAATCTATGTCATAAGGCTTATTTATTTTGGACTCTGTTAGAGATGAGAATCCTATCCTGTCCGTAGCCCTCCCAATGATGATGATAGGGATATGCATTGTGCGAGGATTGGACCTTACTATCTGAATAAATTTTTTGTAATGTATCAACGGAAGAGCGGCATCATAAAAAACAAGGTCAGTAAGATGCGTTATTACAACCTCAATTGAGTTGGAGCCATCATATGTATAGATAACACCATAACCCCTCTTTTTAAGGACTTCTCCAAGTTGAACCGCTGACTCCTTATCGCGATCCGCAATGAGTATAAGTCTGGGAGATCTCTCATTCATGTCGGCAGATCCTTCAATTGCAGACTATTGGCATTTACAAACCTTGTGATCAATTCGAATATCAGATATTCATCTGATGTTGAAAAACCGTAATATCTATCATCGTCATTCTTAAAGGCTATACCAAAAGAACCAGCAACCGATAGAAGAAAAAGTCCAGTATACCTCTGCCAGTAATCATTGCTCTGCTCAACAAGTGAGATATTCTTAAATTTGAACCCCTCTCTGTCCATATTGCTGACAAAGAATATTCTTGCCCCAGGATTTTTAAACCCCACAAGTCCCGAAAGAAGACTGGCTGTAGATGAACCAGCCCTCCCAATATATAGAAGCCACACCCCCTCCTGAGAGATAGATTTTACAAAAGACGCAACCTCCCCAATAAGATAATCCAGTTCTTTCTGAGTAATATAAAGATGTGAATACTGATTGGTCAGCTGTTCAGGGGTCATAAATGAGGTGGATGCATTTGCAGATTTATCCACAAATAATTTGCGATAGTCATCATAAGACCCTATCAAATAGTCCAGGATCTGATAAAATCCCATATCCTCAAGATGATGCTTCCGATACACACTATCTCTTATTAAATTTATCTTTTTTGTACAGGTATAGATCAGGCTGTCATAATCATTACCATCCGCTGGGAAGGAGGCAGCACCCATTGATACCGAGAGAGGAACATACTTATCCAGAAGATTTACAAACTGTTCGGATCTAAAATTGCAAAGAGATCTGCTAATATAAGATAGGGCTCCCATATAATCTGTATCCGGCATTACTAGCAAGAATTCACTCTCTGACACACGTGCAATCACATCAGAAGATCGCAAACCGCTAGAGATATTATTGACAAGCCATTTTGAAAGATTTTCATACATATCCTTGGTCATATTCATCTTGAAATATTCAGCATTGTCTATAACGATCTCTACAAGAGAAAAAGGCCTTTTATATCTTCGGGCTCTGTAGATCTCCTTCCCTGCATAATCTATAAAGTATGCCATGGAATAGAGATGTGAATCCTTCTCTCTTAAAAGCGAATATGAAGCAAATTCAAAGTATTTACAATTTCTGATGGCTATTGCAGCAAATTCTCCAATTAGAGATGCTATACGAATATCAGTCTCAGAAAACTCACCCGAGATCTTTTCAACAAGTTTTATTACTCCATACAACTCCTTGTAATATGACAGAGGTAAAATAAGATTTCGCTTCTTATCCACACTCTCACCTATTACAGCCCCTTCTCCATTTGATAACTCAGTGTCCTCAATATATTTGCTGTTAATAAATTGCGTAGATAGTGGATGCTCAATAAGACTGAATGTAAATGGATACGATTCTGTATGGATAAGTCCTCTGTAGGATTCTATCCTCAAAATATTCTTATCCCGCCTATCAGGTACCCAGAGGATAGCCCCCTGCAAATTTAAAACAGATACAAGTGTCTCAATTATGGCATCGTACAGTTTGTCGAGCTCAATATATGTAAGCAATTTTATAATTCTATTATAAATCAACTGCAGATTGTAATTTTCAAGACTCTCCATCAGGATCCGACTCTTCTCTTCCGCATCCTTTCGTCTCTGAAATATATTGCTGATAGTATTCAGGAGATCTTCATCACAGATTGGCTTGACCATATATTCATCTATACCATTTTTTAAGAGATTAAGTGCAACCCTCGCCTCATTCTTCTGTGTTACAACTATTATGGCAATATCCGGATATAGATTTCTAATCTCCATAGCAAGTTGAGCGCCATCAAAGTCGGGGAGAATAATATCTACCATCGCAACATCAATCTTATTTCGCATCAATTCCTGTCTGGCAATTGTGCCCGTAGGTGCCTCAAAGACAAAATATCCATTACTCTTCAGAAGATCTGACATCTTTCTCCTGAATAGTTCATCGTCATCACATATCAGGATATTTTCAAACCTTTCAAGCATCAGAAAATTATCTCAAATACTCGCTCAGCGGGACCATTCATAAATACAGTGTTTAATCTGATATCATATTTTACCCTCAATACACCTCCTGGTAGTTTTACTTTAACAAATACATCAGAAGCAATGAGTCCCATTTTTACACCCGCAACCACTGTAGCACATGAACCTGATCCGCAGGCAAGCGTAATACCGACACCCCTTTCCCAGACAGCGAGATTTACATCTCTATCATTATTTATAGTCGCAAACTCCACATTGGTGCGAACAGGGAAAAGCCTGTGTTTCTCAATAAAAGGTCCCCATGTAAGAATATCACTATCCTTAAATTTACCAAAAATTACAAAGTGAGGATTCCCCATTGATACCGCAAATCGGCACAGGTTATTTTTTCCTCTTTTCACTTTGAATTCATTACCCTTTGATCTCACAGGGACAAGAGAGGGCTCAAGTATCGGAGCGCCCATATTAACCAGCACAGACTCAACCCCATTCCGAGTTCCTGTATAACTGCATATCTGTATTCCCTTTGCTGTCTCAACCCTTATCTCACTCTTATCCTTAGATTTATTATAGAAATCGACAAAGTGTTTAACGGCACATCTGATACCATTTCCACACATCTCTGCCACAGAACCATCTGAGTTATAAATATGCATATAAAAATCGCCATTTCTGGAGGGAAGAAGGGTAAGGATACCATCTGCACCAACACCAAAATGTCTGTCACACAATCTGATAGCATCTGCTGGACGGATAAGCCTGCCGCTCTTTATAGAATCAAATAGAACAAAATCATTTCCAAGCCCATGATATTTATATGCCCTGCCGAAGTAGGATAATAATATCATAGCCATTTGCCCTTCATTTTGTGGTTATCTATCTCGGCTTTTATCTCTTCAATATAAGATGTCATATCCTTTTTTAGATCGGCATATAAAGCCTTGCAACTATCATCATTGGCATCTTCAACTGCTCTTTCGGCAAGAATATTCAATACTTCACACAATCCTTTGATAAGTAGGAGATTGTCATTGAACCTGTTATTCATCCACTCCTCCTCTGTATAGAAAAAACGAGATAATAATACTATCTTAATTGCCTATTTCTTAAAGTTCTCTTTTACAGAGACTTCCTCGTTTGCTTTTACTGTAACCTTATGAGTGGCTTCCTTGCCATCGCTGGTTCTCAAAAGTACCGTATGTGTACCTGTCTTTACCTCGTGTCGTTTGGCGGCAGGAGTTCCCACTCCGACCTCCTTGCCATCAATAAAAACATACGCCCATGGAAAGACCGAAACACTAATATATCCATTCCCACCACCAGCACTGGACACCTTCTCCTCTTTTTTAGCAGCTTTAGATCCCTCCTTCTTCTCAACAACCACGCTCTCCTGAGCAGAGCCCTTCTTTTTTAGTTCTTCGTCAATAGTAATATCCTCTTCTTTTTCTACAACTACGGTCTTTTGAACCAGATCATAAGATGATTTATTTATCTCAATAAAATACTTTTCTCCTACTTTTACCTGTTGCGAAAAAGGCGTCTGTCCTACCTTCTTATTATTTATTGTAACTGTTGCACCTTTTGGGGTACTATTAATAATAAGTTTCACCATCGGTTGAACAAGTTCATAACTGAGTGTTCTGCTCTCATTTTCCCTTACTGTAAACTTCTCCTCTACTTTTTTATATCCCGACCGTTCTACCAGTATTGAATGGTCCACTCCTGCCAGAACCTTAATATTCATTGGAGTAACTCCCGATTTAATCTGACCATCAATCGTGACTGTAGCACCAGGTGGATTGGTCTCAACAGATACCGTTCCAAAAACCTCCTTCTCAGGCTTGAGGATGTAATTATTGGAAAACTTCTGCTGACTTTTTAACTCAATTGTCTCCTGAACTGAGACAAACCCCTTTCGTCTGATCTCGAGTAAATGTTTTCCAGACGATATTTTTGTGTTTTTATATGGCGAGCTGGATGCAACCTTTACCCCATCAATTATCACCTCTGAATCAGGAGGAGTAAAGAGTATTTCTATACTTGCCTCTCCTGCCTCCTCAGAACCAGAAAAGACTTTTATCAATACAATCACAATTATCAAACAGGCTACCAGTCCACCAGCAATAAATGCTATTTTTTTGTTGCCAGAACTCTTTATCTCAGCAGTCTGAGGTCTCTTTATTTCAGCAGTAAGTTTGGGTTTTGAGGGTGGTCTCTGAATCCCTGATGGAACCTTTACAACAGGCTTGGTAGCATTTTCGGTTGCGAGTTCTATTGGGACATCTTCAGATTCTTTTAATCCTATCTCATTGCCAAGAGGTACAGAATTACTTCCACTCTTCTCTCCACCAAAAACTACTGTCTTGACATTATCCAGTTCTCCTGGAACAGGAGGTGGAACATGTTGAGATGGTTTAGAGATAGGTTTTGGTTTTTGAGATGGTTGTGGAGGTGGCATTCCTGTCTGAGGTAGAGATGAACGAGGCTCCTGTTTTTTAGAGTCATCCTGCGCATTGTCACGGGCGATATCCTCAGCAAAGAGCTTCTTCATAAATCCACCCAGATCCTTGCGAGTAAACAGGATACCCTGGGAGATCATAAATCTCTGAATATCCTCCGCCATTTCACTTGCATACTGGTATCTATCATCAGCATCCTTTGCCAGGGATTTAAGAATTATCTTCTCAAGAGATTCTGGAATATTTCTATTGTAGGCTGTGGGTGGCATTATCTCAACATTTCTAACTTTTTCAAGAGTGGAAAAATCGCTCTCACCTACAAAAAGACGCTCACCTGTAAGTATCTCATAGAAAATAATTCCAAGTGAAAAGATATCTGAGCGCCTATCCAGAGGAAGTCCTCTAACCTGCTCAGGAGACATATAGCCAAACTTACCTTTGAGTATACCTGCCTGAGTCTTGGACGCCTTGTTTGCAGCCTTGGCAATACCAAAGTCTATAACCTTTACATCTCCCTCGTAAGCAACCAGAATATTCTGGGGGCTCACATCTCTGTGAACGATGTTGAGATCACGCCCCATACTGTCCTTCTTCCTGTGAGCATAATCCAGCCCTTCACAAACCTGCGTAATTATATAACATGCAGCGGGGATGGGCATAATCTCGCCACGCTTTCTCAGTCTCTCAAATATTGCCCTCAGATCCTTTCCATAGACATATTCAAGTGCAATAAAATATGTATCCTCAATCTTTCCGAGATCAAATATCTGTGCAATATTGGCGTGGTTGAGTTGAACAGCGATCTTCGCCTCGTCAATAAACATTGTAATGAATTCTTCATCCTCAGCAATGTTTGGAAGAATCCTCTTTATTGCTACCTGCTTTTCAAATCCTTCCACTCCGTACGCCTTGGCTTTGAAGACCTCAGCCATTCCACCGACATTGATTCTATCAAGCAAATAATATTTACCGTATGGGATAGGTTTTCGCACAAATACCTCTTAAAATATAAAAAAACGCCTAAATATTAATATTTCATATATAAAATAATGTCAATATTTTTGCAAAGATTTTTAATAGGTTTTTGGCTTATTACGCCATTCAATGGAGTACAAACTTATTAATGTTCAATTTTATTAAAAAGCAACGGACGAATTAAAAAAATCATGAAAGCCAAAATAATTCCTTCCCCCATTACAAAGATATTAATTTTTTATAAAATGTTTTATACTGATTTTTTAAAAAAATCTGCCAGATTCTTAAGATTTTTTACTCTGTCTTTTAAGTGCCTTTGATGCACCAAGATAAATATCATAGAGTTTTGAAACCGAATATTTCATCAGAGAATTCTTATAATCTTCATCAACCTTCTTACTGTTGGGCCTTTTTACCTTGAGAACAACTTCAATAATCTTATCTTTACCTATCTCTTTTACTTTTTTTGCATTATTATAGAGTTTCAAAAGTTTAAGGTTTGCCTGCGATTTGAGTCTCTTCTCAATATCCTCAGGCAGATTCTCGCCTATTGCCTTCAATGTTGAGATTACCTCGGAGACCAATTTTTCTTTTGAACCGAACTCCTTCTTGACTCTTGCCATCGGTGATAACTTCATAATTCATCCTCCGTAAATACCAAAGAGATATCCCGTTATCATAAAAGCATCTTAAAAGCAAATATTTTTTCTTGCCACATCATCTCTTACATATACAGGTTCAAGATCTGCAATTTCACTCACACTACCCTTTTTAAATAATTCAATAGAGAGCAACGAGCAATAATTAGAGAGGTCCATATCCAGAATCAGAGCCCTTTCATCCAGTGCTGCGAGTTTAAGAATCTCTCTATCCCTTAAAACTACAGAATGATGAAAATATTTAGCCTTTATTGTTAATATCTCCTGCGGTTTTATTATGCGGGTATCCTCTAACACAGTAAGATTTCTATCATATACCGAACAAAAAATCTCACCCCTTCTGGCATTCCCAAGAACAATAATACTTTCACTATCTTTTCTGGATGCCGCTATATATGCCATGACATTGAATGTACCTATTCCAATCACAGGCTTATTCAGTGTATAAGAAAATGATTTTACAACCGATAACGAAACCCTCAACCCTGTAAATGAGCCAGGACCAAGAATAGTGGAAAACAGGTCAATATCGTTAAGACATATCCCACATAATTGAAAGAATCTATCAATATACCCGTAGATATTTTCAGCCACCCTATATGTACTTTCTATTCTAAAATTAAATGTCTTATCATCAGCGACAAGGGTTATTCCACCTGTCTCAGCTGATGTGTCTATTGATAATACCTTCATCTAAATACTCGTGAAAACCAGGAAATAATATCATCACTGTATCTCAAAAGGTCATTGAAAATTACCAGCACTGTAAGTGCAAGAATGATTACTACTCCTATCATATTTATTACTATTTTTGCCTTGAGCGGAATAGAACGATGAGAGATTATCTCAACGAGACTCATAATTATATGACCACCGTCCAGAACAGGGAGCGGAAGGAGATTTATAATTCCGAGATTGATACTAATAAGCGCCATAATGTGCAAAAAGAAGTTCATACCCTTTTTTGCCGCTTTCCCTGCTATGCCAAATATCATAATTGGACCACCAACAGTCTTAAATGAGACCTGTCCTGAAAAGAGCTGATAAACCCCTACAACTGTACTCTTAATTACCTCCAGAGTATCATCTACCGAATTACCGATAGCATCCACAAATGAAAAACCCTTCCTTACAATCTCACCATCTGTAAAGAATGAGTTGTTTGAAGCGCCAAACTTAAAATAATTATATTCCTGCTTATACTCATCTTTTCTTATCTCTTTTTCAAGTTTGAGTCTGATATTGATGAGACTATCCTTTCTCAATACCCCGAATTCATGTTCTTTGTCCGGGTCTTTTGCAAAATATGACTCAAGTTCGGCAAAGAAGAGCAGTTTTTGACCATCAATAGATACAAGTTTATCACCAACCTGCAATCCTGCTATCTCTGCAGGTGAATCCTTTTCAATCTTATAGATATATAGTTCAGCCTGTTCAACGCCCAGAGAATTAGCTTCAACAGCCTCATTTATAGTAACTTCAAGAACCTTCTTCTCCTCTCCCCTCTCCACCTCAAATACAACCTTTTTACCAGAATACTCCTTTAAGAGCATTTCAAGCCTGAAAAAAGATTCAACGGACTTCCCGTTTACTTTCTTTATATGGTCAAAAGATCTGAGTCCCGATTTATATGCAATAGAATCTTCGTCTGGAATAAAAATTACTGCCGCCGGGAGATAAGGACTTACACCTATTCTACCCACAATCTGTGAAAAGCCATATCGCGAGACCTCTTTTTCTGCAGCGATATTGACTTTGAGGGGGATAATCTTCCCCTCTCTCTCAATCTTCATCTCAACCGTCCTGCCGGGCCTCTTTGATATCTCCTTTAAGAGTTCCCTCCAGTAATTTGTCTTCTTCCCATCTACCTCCACTATTCTATCATATCTCTGAATACCTGCGGCTTCAGCAGGCCTTCCTTCCATTACCATACCTATGCGATTTGAGATCTCCTGAGAAGGTGCCGCATAAACAATAAAATAAATCAGAAGAGGAAATACAAGATTCATCAATGGTCCAGCAATTACTATTAGAAGCCTTTTTAAGGGAGATTGATAATAAAAAGACCTTTTGACATCCTCGCCTGAAAGTTCTTCTTCAGGATTTTCTCCGAGCATTTTTACATATCCACCCAGTGGTATCCATGCGATCTGATATTCAGTCTCACCATATTTATACTTAAAGATCGGACTGCCAAATCCAAGAGAGAATTTTAAGACCTTGACTCCAATGGATTTTGCAACAATAAAATGACCAAATTCATGAACAAATATCAGTATCCCTATCATTAAAATTGTAAATAGCATTCCCATCAGTATCTCTTTTCGATATAAGTTTTTACAAAGTTTTTAATTTCGATATCAAAACCAATGATATCCATAACTGTTTTGATGCCATCAGTCTTAATGTGTTTCATGGAATAATCAATAATCGGAACAATATCCGAAAATTTTATCTTTTGAGATAGAAAACTTTCTACTGCAACTTCATCTGCTGCATTAAAAACTATTCCCATGTCAGGATTCTCAGAGATTATTGATCTCGCAATACTGAGTGGACGATCAAATGGTGGTATTACCCTCTCAAATGTAATATCCTCCAGTTCAGAGATCTTAAGTGGACTCAAAATATCCACAAGCCTTTGCGGGTAGGATAAGGCATAGCCTATTGGGATTCTCATATCTGTAGGACCTAAATGTGCAACAAAGGATCCATCCTTTAACTGTATAAGAGAATGAACTATTGCCTGCGGATGAACCACTACCTTAATCTGTTCAGACCTCATGTTGAATAACCATCTTGCCTCAATCATCTCGAATGCTTTATTTACCATGGTAGCAGAATCAACTGTCACCTTCTTCCCCATCTTCCATCTCGGATGTTTGAGGACATCTTTCAGTTTTACCTCATCAAGTTGATCGGCTTTTCTACCTCTAAAAGGACCGCCTGTCGCTGTAAGCCAGATACTCTCTATGGCATCCCTATCTACCCCTGAGATAAGCTGGAATATTGCAGAGTGCTCAGAATCCACAGGGATAATCTCTCCACAAGTCTCTACTAACTTGGATATAAATCTGCCACCACATACCAGAGACTCTTTATTAGCAAGGGCTACCCGCCTCCCTGATTTGAGGGCATCAACAATACTCAAAAGTCCCTTAATTCCTGTGAGTGCCACAAGCAGAATATCCACCTTTTTGTCTGTTGCAATACTACTCAAACCTGAATCACCTAAAACAATTTCTACACCATTAACCAGATGTAATCTCCTTAGCCTCTCCGCCGCTTCATCGCTCATAACGACTACCTTTTTGGGCTTATATATCTTTATCTGTCTTGAGAGAAGCTCCACATTTGTATTTGCAGATAATGCATATACTGAAAACCTATCTCTGTATTTTGATATGACATCAAGAGCCTGTGTACCAATAGATCCTGTAGAACCAAGGATTGCAACTCTTTTCATAAGATATACCTTATGAAAATATACATAAGTGGTGCAGAGAAAATAATTGCATCCACCCTATCCAGCATCCCACCATGACCCGGGATAATATCTCCAGAGTCTTTTATGCCTACATCTCTCTTAAACATTGACTCAAAAAGATCACCAATCTGTCCTGCGATATTAACAAATATACCTACCAATATAAGGAACAACGGAGAAGGCATTTTTCCAAAGAAGAATGCCATGATATAGATCCCTGTGTATCCACCTATTATTCCTCCAATAGATCCCTCAATCGTCTTTTTGGGCGAAATCTTCTCATATAACTTATGCCTGCCAATAGATTTACCTGCAAAATATGCAAAAGTATCAGAAAGCCATATCAAAGCCAGAAAAGTTAACAGGTAATAAAATCCATCCTGATTATCATAGTTCCTTATAAGCGGGATAAAAGAAGGAAATACACCTATATATAAAATCCCTGTAAAACAGTATCCTATTCTAACCGATACATTCTTTAACTCTTTAACAGTTAATAAAATATATATCCCTGCAATAATTATGACAGCTACAATTACTATAAATGGATCCTGATTGAAAAAACAAATGCCTGAATATGTCAATAAAGTTAAAAACACATAAAACAGTAGTTCAAATCTCTTAAAATTGAACATTCTATAAAACTCAAGTGCACACAGAATAACCACAACCCCAACAAGAATATTAATATATATTCCTCCCTTATAAATTATATACAATACTGGAGGTAATAAAACAGCAGCAGATGCCAATCTTTTAAGAAAATTTCCCATTCTACAAGACTCTATATAAGTGATTTTGCCCTGCCAAATCTCCTCTGTCTACCCTGATATTCCAGAATTGCCTGAGTTAGATCCATAGGAGTAAAATCAGGCCATTTCTTATCTATAAAAACAAACTCAGCATAAGATATTTGATAAAGTAAAAAATTGGAGACCCTTTTTTCGCCACCCGTTCTGATGAGGATATCGGGATCTGGCATATCATGAGTAAAAAGATAAGAAGAGAATGTCTCTTCTGTAAGTTCATCGATCTCTAATTTTTTATCAGAGATATCCTTACAGATTCGTCTTACAGCATTGACAATCTCATTTCTTGAACCGTAGCTTAGAGCAAGAGTCAGGACCATATCCGAATTGACAGAGGATTCTTTCATAACCGAAATTAGTTTTTCTCTAACAAAAGACGGAAGGTCCTCTATATTACCAATGGCATTGAGTCTTATCCCATTTTTTAAGATCTTCTCCCTCTTATTCACAAGGAAATCTGCAAGAAGGTTCATTAAAAATGATACCTCCTCAGGTTCTCTCTGCCAGTTTTCGGTAGAAAAGGCATAGAGGGTCAAATACTTTATCCCGATCTCCCTCGCATATGTTACGATGTCATCTACAACCTCTCCCCCCTTTTTGTGTCCCTCAATTCTCTTAAGTCCCCGCTCATTAGCCCATCTCCCGTTGCCATCCATAATTATAGCGATGTGCACAGGCAAACGGGACTTATCTATCCTTAATTCAATTTCTAATGACATCAAAGGATTAAATCACTAATAATTCTTTCTCTTTGGCAGCAACTATCTCATCTATCTTTGAAATGGAGGCATCGGTCTCCTTCTGAATCTTCTCAATACCTTTTTTGGAATCATCCTCTGTAATCTTCGTATTTTTTTCCAGAGCCTTTATCTTTTCATTACTCTCTCTTCTGAAATTTCTGACCTCAACCTTGCACTCCTCCGCCATCTTCTTAACTTGCTTTATCAACTCCTTCCTCTTCTCCTCCGTCAGAGGTGGAAATGGAACCCTTATCACATCTCCCTGTGTTGAAGGGGTAAGTCCTATATCGGACGCAAGGATTGCCTTTTCTACAGCAGAGACAGCATTTCTATCCCATACCTTGAGCATAACCAGATTCGGTTCGGGAATGCTTACAGTAGCAACCTGATTTATTGGAACATTATTACCATAGTATTCTACCTTAATTCCGTCCAGAATTTGAATATTGGCTCTGCCAGTTCTAAGACGAGAAACATTCTTCGCAAAGGCATCAATAGCCCTTGCTACTTTTCCCTTAAATTCATTAAATACTGAATCCAGAGTTTCCATTAAAACACACTCCTTGTTGAGTTTATGTCTCCTTCTTCAAGCTACCAACAACAGTACCTATATCTTCTCCCTTAATTACCTTAACAATATTTCCTCCAACTAACAAGTTAAAAACGACAATTTGAAGACTATTGTCCATACAGAGTGATATTGCTGTTGAATCCATCACTTTGAGCCCCTTCTTTAAGACATCCAGATATGTGAGTCTCTTAAATCTCTCTGCTGCCTTATTTATCTCGGGATCAGAATCATAAATACCGTCTACCTTGGTAGCCTTAAAGATAGCATCAGCCTTTACCTCAATAGCTCTAAGCGCAGCTGCAGTATCAGTAGTAAAGTAAGGATTCCCTGTGCCTGCAGCAAAAATTACAACCCTCCCCTTTTCCAAGTGGCTTACGGCTCTCTTTCTGATATAAGGTTCACATAGCTGATTTACATCAATTGCTGATTGAACCCTTGAGGGGACACCCATCCTTTCAAATGCACTCGATATTGCAAGTGCATTCATAATAGTTGCAAGCATGCCCATTTGATCTGCTGTAACTCGTTCTATCAATCCCGAAGAACCTGCTTTTACACCTCTGAAGAAATTACCGCCACCCACAACGAGTGCCAGTTGAACCCCCATATCTACAACCTCTTTCAATTCAGATACAACAGATTGCAGAGTCTTCTCATCTATACCAGATTTTGTACCACCTGAGAGGGCTTCACCAGAGAGCTTAATAAGTACTCTTTTGTAAATAGATTCGCTCATTTTGAAGTCTCACCCAGCTGGAATCTAGCAAATCTTCTCACAACAATATTCTCACCCAGTTTTGCTATCAACTCTTTAAGTAAGTCATTTATTTTTTTCTTGTCATCTCTAATATACGGTTGGTCCAGGAGGCAGATCTCCTCAAAAAATTTCTCTACCTTACCCATAACAATCTTCTCTATCACCTGCGGAGGTTTCTTCTGCTCTTCCAGTTGCTTTGTATAAATCTCCTTCTCTTTGGCTATTACCTCTTCAGGGACTTCTTCTCTTCTAACATACTTCGGATTTGCAGCAGCGATCTGCATTGCCACCTCGTGCATAAACTTCTGAAAATCCTCCGTCTTTGCAACAAAGTCTGTTTCACAATTAACCTCGAGCAGCACTCCAATTTTTCCATTCATGTGAATATACGAACTTATTGCACCCTGTGAAGCCACTTTGGCGCTTCTCTTCTGAGCGGTTGCAAGCCCTTTCTCCCTGAGCAACTCAATAGCCTTATTGATATCTCCATTTGCCTTTTCAAGCGCATTCTTGCAATCCAGCATTCCTGCGCCGGTCTTCTCTCTCAATTCCTTAACTAAATCCATTCCTATAGCCATATTAAACCTCCTGTTCTATTCATTCTTTGAATCTTCATCGTTATTGGCAGCAGACTCTCTCTCCTTCATAATTGCCTCTGCCTCTTTTATTGCCTCCTGCTCGATCGACTCTTCCTCTTCAATCTCCTTTGCTACCTGAATAGGAATAGCCGTGCGTTTTCTCTTTTTAATAACCTCAACATCAAAGCTGGATTTCCTGGGCTTTTCTGTCTTATCCTCTACTTTCTTATCCTTCTCTCGTGCCTTTATCTCTTTCATCTTTTCCTCATACTTTTTCGTACCCTCGAGACATGCATCGGCAATCTTACTGGTAAAAAGATGGATTGACTTAATAGCATCATCATTTCCCGGGACAAGAAAATCAATCCCATCAGGATCACAGTTTGTATCAGCCAGCACTACAATAGGAATACGCAATTTATTTGCCTCTTTTCTTGCAATATCCTCCTTTGTAGCATCTACAAGAAATAGAACACCAGGGAGTTTAGTCATCTCCTTAATGCCACCTAAGGTATTCAATAATTTTTCTTTCTCCTTCAAAAGATTGCTAACTTCTTTTTTGGGGAGCTTCTGGAATGTCCCATCCGTCTCCCACTTTTCAATATTCTTAAGCCTGTCAATCGATTTCCTGATAGTACTGAAATTAGTAAGCGTACCTCCCAGCCATCTCTCCGTAACATAAAACATATTGGCTCTTAAAGCCTCATTTTTTATAATATCTGCGGCCTGTTTTTTTGTACCAACGAATAAGACCTTCTGCCCATTTGCAACCGACTCAACAACATAATTATATGCTGCATCAAAAAGGACTTGAGTCTTTTGCAAATCAATAATGTGAACCCCATTCCTTTCACCAAAAATATATGGTTTCATCTTTGGGTTCCATCTACGAGTCTGGTGACCAAAATGCACACCAGCCTCAAGCATCTCTTTTAGGGAAACTACCGGCATCTTTTTACCTCCTGAAATATGGTTTATGCCTCCAGCTCCGTCGTCAGAATCGGGACCAGAAAGGAACCACCGACTCCTCGGGAGCTGTGTGAAATCTGCTTGCCAATAACATAACAATAATGATTCTTCAAGCAAAAAAACCATTTTGTATGGTTTCAATTTTAAGATGCCATACTTAATTCCAAATTTAAAACATCACACATTTAGTATTTTCTTTCTTAAAAAGATTTGGCTCAAAAGAAATAGATAACTTCGCTATATGAATATAAATATAGGTTCCTTTATATTGTCACCAGTAACGATCAATCTGAAGTACCTAAAAAGAATAAGTAAGTTATGAAAATATAATTGTGAAAAATGTTACAAATAAAAAACAAATGTTATAATTTGCAAAATAACATTTACATATATAATGGAGGTAAAAACCAGAGTAAATGTGACATAACTTGTAGTAATAACACACCACCTCAAGTCTTAAGTGCCAGGTACTTTTATTAGTGCCAGGTAGATTTGTATGCCCTCCATTATTCACT
>JBBISZ010000014.1:0-18636 GCA_037441045.1 Deltaproteobacteria bacterium
TTCTCACATACAATAGTATATACTCGATATTCCTAGAATACCAAAACAACGAATGTCACAGCATGTTCCGGGGTCTTAAATACTATTTTGATCTGATAGGAATTCTCTATCCTCTCAATCTTTGTAAACTCAAGACCCTTCTCTTTTAATATTGACTCCAGATCCCCGGCAAATGCATCTGCCTTGTCAGAAATAGCCTTGTCAAGGTCAACGCCAAGAACAAGATGCATACCTCCCTGAAGATCCAGTCCCAGCCTTATCCTCCTGTCATTTAATGACTTATACCACAGCGGAGTATTCTCTCCCATAAAAGTTGGGACCAGATATACCAGTGAGATAATAACAACAATTAAAGTAAACCAGAATTTGTACCACCATCCCTTTTCCATAGTTATTCCTCTTTCTTGCTAATATTGTTACTATTGTTTGGTTCAAAGCTGAACAGACCTGCAATCTGATTCTTTAATACCTTTATACGAATATCATCAGCCACTTCCAGCATAATTATATTGCCATTTATCTGATATATTTTTCCGATAATCCCGCCATTTGTAACAACACTATCTCGCGTTTTGAGATTATCCAGCATCTGCTGGTGCATCTTTGCCTGTTTCTGCTGATGTCTTATCATCAAAAAGTAAAATATTGCAAATACTATTAATAATGGAAAGATCATCTCCATAAAACCACCACCCTGGCCCTGAGCAACTATCTGATTTCTGATTATATCAACATTAAACATCAAAATTACTCCTTTCAAAAAATAAGGCGAGATTGGATAACAGAAAAAAGGCGGATAATCAATAAAAAATTTCCCTAAAATCTAATACCCAGATAACCCCTTATCCGCTGCGCAGTTTCAGCCGAGAGATCCTGATTGGCTGGAGCCGCTCCAGAGGAATCAACTATCCTGTTTGCACCCAGATTATCCATACCTGAGAACGGGACAAGAAGACCATAATCAAAGCCTGCTATAAAATTGTCCTCACTCTCATATCTTAGGTGCAGGTCAAATTCAAGTCCCAGTGCCTTTCCATCTCCCGGAGTGGATTCATCATAAATTGCCTGAGAATATATTATATCAAGCCCTGCATTCAAACCCTCAACTATTGTATAATCCACAGAAGGTTTTATATACCAGGCATCAGTCAACTGGCCTATTACCTCTCTCCATAGTATCATATCAATTCTATAATCAGGGTTAAATCTAAAGTTTGTAATATTCCTATCTCTGACTGTCCATTCCTTACCATTCTCTATAAATCTGAAGTCTCCAAACTGTTTTGGACCAAACGGAGAAGATCCATAAGAATCAAACTGCCTGATCACGTTTCCATTTGCATCTTTGATCTGAATAGTAGCAGGTTTCTGAAGTGCCTGCAGTCCCCAGCCCGGTGCATCATCTCCACTGGCAATACCAAATTCCAGGCCTACTTTCAGTGACTCATTGGAGAGGAATTTGTAACTACCCTTCAAAACGCCTCCCCATTGAAGAATATCAATATCTTTATCCACATCCTTTGGACCCTGCGGATAATCTGGCTCAGGATTTGTAGCATCTCCAAGAATTCCCCTTATAAAATCAAATTCTGCCTCAATATGCAATCTCTGAGTTACAAACTTTATCCATGGAGATCCAATATAGATTTGAGACTTTCTAAATGCAATATCCTGATAACTTGTAGGGATCTGTCCCTCAGAATAATATTTTGGATAATCGTATGCCTGATTTCTAAAAACATTATAAACACCATAACTTAAGACATACTTTCCATTTTCAAGGAATTCTCTCTCCTCTTCTCTTGAATATTTCTTTACTACGGCAAGCAGATACTGTGTCACATCATCTCTCTGATCTGCGTCTATTGGCACATAATACTGTTCAAGTGGATAATCTGTAACGGGACTTATCAACTTTGTATTTGAACCTTCAGAGACAAAATCCATGCCTGGCACTATATAATGCCCAAAAATTTTGGTCACAAATGCCACTCTATCTGCTGTAGAACCACCGTCACAATCAAAGCAACTACCATCATTTACCAGAACCCCAAGTCCCCAATGGGAGGGCATACGCCCAAATCTGATCTGACCAAAGGGGGTCATTACCTCTGCCCACACCCTTTTTACTGTAATAGAATCGGTATAAGAATTATACCCCTTCACAGGTGCAACCTGAGACTGAGAGAACATTGGAAGTGGATAATATTCATTGAGCCCTGTAGTTCCCTGATATGCCTCTGGAGTGCCTCCCAGAATAAGATTGTCCAGAAGGTCTATCTGTGACAGAATTTTAATATCCTCACTCACATTCAGGATTGGCTCCAGTCTAAATCTCATATTGGCGCCGGCAAGGGTATCCGAATTTTTCATGGGCTCCTGATCAGCAGTCGCCGGGTTGTTGGTAGAACCACCAGACCTTCCTGAAATAGGTGGTAAAATACGGCTGGTATATGAAGAATCCACCCAGTTAAATGTTCCCAGATCAAGTCTGTAAAAAACATCTCCTCTCAAACGATAATATCCGTGTAATTCCAGAAATTTAAGTTTTGGGATATCCTCCTCAAAAATCAATTCATCCTTATCATTTGCAGCATTCGCCAGCACAGGTAGTAGAATAATTGATAAAAATAGTACGAAAAACTTCGAAGACTTCATCAAAGACCTCCTTGCCGATAAAAAACAATATAGAGTTTCTACAATAATCTATAAATAAGGTCAAGAATTAATATATCCATTTAAAGGCTATTTATAATTTTCATTTTTCACTTCCATATTACACCCCAACGAAGAATGAAATTGTGGTCATCAATAAACCAGACCTGAACCCTATTACAAAATATACCTGATATAACTGCCAGTTGTAAATTAAGAAGGAGTAGTTATCTCAATGGTTATAGAAATTTTTGATTATCTATAATTCTCATTGAACATCGTTTAAAATATTTTTTCTCACTTTTTTCTAATCTGGTATCTCCCTTATATTTCTTCTCGGAGGATACCGATTAGAACATCTTAAATTTACAATCTAATCCTATCCTTTCTACCTTAATAAATTCATAGACTATCGGGAGACAAAATTAAAACAGGAGCAAAAATAGAATTATCTAAATATCTGACTTTACAATTTTACAACTTTCAATATTTATCAGGCAAAATATCTATAATAACTTCATTCTATCTCTTTTTCATTCTGATGTTTTGTTGGTTCAGATGCCTTTTTATCTTTCTGAACAGGCATATCAGGATCCACTATAGCGAGATAGAATTTATTAGAAGATCTATCGATTATTCTGATTTTATCTCTCATCTCCGCAGAGAGTGAATTCTTAAGCGAGTTATATCTGCTCGCCTCTACCAGTATAAACTTTCTTCCCGGACCTTCTGCATAACTCTTCGTCTCAGAATTGGATTTTAACTGCCTTACAGTATTTTTTGAATAGAAGGTCTCACCTCTCCAGTTCATTAGATATGCCGCAATAGGCTCATTGCCCCTTCTCATCTTATAATATGTATCAAACAGATATTTCTGAGAATAATGCGGGGTTATGAGATTGAAATATACATGAACGAGAAAGAGCCCGAATGCTAGAGCTGTTAGCATATATGAGTAGATGGCAAATTTTTGTTTTTTGAAGATATAAAAATAAATTATAAGCGCGCCGCCAATAATAAATATAGCTATATATTTCCATATCTCTATAACGCCTGCTGGAAATGGTCTGTCATATTTATATGTAAATAGATTTACCAGAACTCTCTGATCCAGAACTATATCTCTGGCAAGTATAATAAAGAATACAAAAATCAACAGTTTTACAAGAAAAGACTCCTTTTCAGGATCTTCAAGAAGTTTATCTATATAGATCGCTACAATGAGCGCAATGCCGGGTACTGCTGGAAAAATATAGTGATGAAATTTTGTGATCATCATATGAAAAAATACATACCCAAAAATTCCCCAGAGTGCATACAATAATATTGTCCTGAACTCCTTTGTAGCCTCAAGTATCCTGTCTCTTAATGCCACCATGAATGCAAATGGTATGAGTGCACTCCATGGAAACATCCCAAATCCAAGTTGCTCAATAAAATATTCAAATGAACCTCTATCTCCATGTACACCTGCTGCGAGTCTGTTGAAATGGTCGTGCACAAAAAATCTTCCATAAAAAGTAAATCCCTCCGTATCTCTCCCATTGAAGGATAAGAGTGTGGCATACCATGGAATTGCGATGATACCAAAAACAAATATTCCTGTTGGCAACATCGCCCTTTTGAGTATACCCCAGTCACCTGTTATCAGAATATAAATCAACCAGATTGCACCAGGTATTGCAAATCCACCAATACCCTTCGCAAGAGTGGCAAGGGCTATGAAGATATACCCATAAAACAAGAAAATCTCATACTGCTTCTTACGCGTAAAAGCAAAGTACCCTGCCAGAAACCCTGCAAATATAAGCACAATTGCAGCAGTTGTAAGACCTTTCATCATATGTCCACTATTTATCATAAGGGCGTACTGAGTAATGGTTGCAAGAAGTGTTACAAGCGTGAGTATTATTCTACTCTTAAGAGATGGAACTGAGTTATCCTGCTCAATCAGACCCAGGGCAAGAAATACCATCCCTATAGTCATATTCCCCACAAATGGCATATCTGTAATCGCCTGTTTTGAGAGGAAGAGATAAAATGGGCTTGTAGCCATTACAAAAGTCGTGAGCAGCCCTACTCTTTTATTTATCAGCCTTGAGACACCCCGGTAGGTAATTGCCATACAGAATACTGATAATACTGCAATAAAAAATCTGACACCCCATTCATTTACTCCAAAGATATGCATACCTGCTGCCATCATCCACATAAGAAATACAGGCTTCGAAAAGAAATACCCCGATTCCCAGTAAGGAAAAATATAATCTCCCCTTACAAGCATTGAACGGGCAACCTCTCCATAATGCGTCTCCCATGGGTCATGAAGCCCTACACTTCCAAGAAAAGGGATAAAAAGGACTATACCCAGCCCAATTACAAGATAAAGGTTGTACTTACCTTCTTTTGTATTCTGCCATAAGTTATTTATATCCATCAGATCCTCAGACCTCCGCTATTTAAGATGTGTTAAGTTATTTTAATTATTATCCACTGTCAAGATAAATTGATTTATTTATTGGCACAAATCAAAGACAGAGGTACAATTGCTTATAAATTTCTTATGAGATACAAAGACAGGTCCTGTCCATCAGCACAGCAGCAATATTTGTTTTTAATCAGGGATTAAACAAGAATATATATACTCCAAAAATTTAAGACAACATTTAATAGCAAAAAGTGTATTGACTTATTCGATACAAAATATAAAATTTGACATACTTACTTTTATGGAGAGAAATCATGAAAGATAATAAATACAGACTTATTGGAGAGGATGGAAGACCGAACTTTGGAATATTTGATAGACCTCTAATGGAGCTAAATCTGGATCAACTCAGACCTTATGGAAAGGAGAGATACTCAAAAATAGGCAAAAGTCTGGTAAACAATTTCAAATTGAAGAGATGGCAATATACAGGTATCACAAATAGAGATATGGTATTCGGCTCAGCCATTGTGTCAACTGGTTATCTTGGAAATGTATTTATATATCTATTTGATAGGGCATCCGGTGAACTCTTTGAACTATCATTTGTAAAGCCATTTGCATCTGGAATCATGTTCAGTGGTAGTCCATACGAAGGGACTGTCTCTTTTTCAAATTCAGATAATCTCCTCGAATTTAAAGATAGCCCTGATAAGATAAAAATCAATCTTAAAAGCAAGGACATCTCTGCTGATGTAGTCATTGAAAGAGATTGTGAACCGCTGTCAGTGGTAATTAGAAATTCCCTTTCAGGATTTAACTATACGAATAAAGAGGCGGGATTGAAGGTTAATGGCACAATACAGTCAAAAAACAAAAATTATAGACTTAACAGAGATGATTCATCTGGAGTTCTGGATTATACTATAGGTCAATTATCAAGAGAGACCTTCTGGAACTGGGCATCAGGAGGCGGATTTCTTGAAGATGGAAGAAGGATTGGATTCAATCTCTCACTCGGAGTCAATGAATCAGGTATTACAGAAAATGTCTTCTGGATAGACGGAAAGATGAATAAAGCAGGTAATGTAAATTTCATTTATCAGGATCTAAACATAATGAAAGAGTGGCACATATTCTCATTGGATAACAGCATTGATTTTATTTTTTCTCCCGAGGGTATTAGAAAATCTGACATCAATGCACTGATAATAAGGAGCAGATTTTTTCAACCATTCGGGAGGTTCAGCGGATTTATTAGAGACAACCAGAATAAAATTATCCTGAAAGAGGTCTATGGATTTACAGAAGAACACTATGCAAAATGGTAATTTTTCTTGACTTAAACAAATTTAATAATTAAAAGAACTCTCTCATTTAAGGAGGAGTAACTTGGCAAAAGAAGATATCAAATTTACAAGAAAAGAACTCAAAGAAGATGAACTCGTAACTTTTTCTACAAAGGCATTAAAATGGCTCGAAGAACATCGCAAACCTGTTATAATCAGTATTATTTCAATAATTGTTGTAATTATCCTGTATTATTCAATTACGGCATTTATACAGTACAGGGCTGAAAAGGCTTCAGATGAGTACATTGAAGCAGTTGAGATACTCGCACCCAAACAGAGTTCGCCCGAGCAACCTGCACCATCCTCACCATCTACGGAGGATATAAAATCTGCCCTTTCAAAACTTGAAAAGATCTATGAGAAATACGGATTTACAGGTGTGGGTAAAATTGCATTGTTGAAGATGGCTCAACTAAACTATGACCTCAGAGATTTTGATAAGAGTCAGAAACAAATTCAGGAATTTCTATCAAGAGTTGACTCTTCAGATCCACTATATCTGACAGCCCGTCTTCTTCTTGCAAATGTCAACTTCTCAAAAGCGGACTTCAATGGCGCCATTGAGGCATGTAATGGGATACTGAACCTGAGCCAGGATTTCTTAAAAGATGAGGCACTATACATTTCTGCAAAGGCACTAATAAAACTCAACAAGAATGAAGAGGCAAAGAACAAACTCAAGGAGCTTGTTGAAAAATATCAGAACTCACATCTAAAGAATGATGCCTCAGAAATAATGAAGTCCCTGTAGTAAATGAGACTTTTAAAAAAAACAATTTTTATACTTTGTTTTTTAACAGCCATTATTTCTGGCTTAAATTCCTCCGAACTTAATGGCTTTATAACTCTGTGGCAATCCAGAATAACAGAAAACTATTTTTTTTATAAGCCATTTGAATATTCATCCTGCGTAATAGATAGCGAATATGGTCGAATCTTTTCAGCAAATAGAACCGGAGAGATCACCATCCTTGATTCAAAAAGTGGAGAGATTATATCAAGATACAGGATGAAGGATGCTATTCACAGAAAGCCTGCAATTTCAGATAATATACTCATCGCTGGAAGCACAGGTGGACAGCTTATAGCCCTTGATGTATCCAGAAAACATCCCACTCTCATCTGGCAAAAAGAGTTAAATGGAGGCATCATAAGCGATATAAAAATTGATAAAGATAGATTATTTGTACTCACTGAAAGAAACTCCATTTACGTAATCTCTATCAAAGATGGAACAGCAATATTTCAAATCAACTCGGAGTTAAACGAGGGTTATTCTATATATACAAGCACCCCTATTCTTATCTGGAAAAACAGAATTATCTATACCACTTCTACTGGAGAACTCTATCTACTCGATAGTGAAAACGGCAAATTAAACCACAAATTAAATATTTTCAATGCAGATGAGAAACCTGATGGATTCTCCGGTATATCTGTGCTGGATGATGATGTATTTATCTCAACATTTTCAGGTTTATTATTAAAAATAGATCTCACTTCTGGCAGGATAATCTGGACAAGAAACCTCAACAGTATAGCAAAAATGAATATTGATAATATCTCAAAGAACATTCTAATAGCCCACAGTGACGGAGAGATTTCCATTCATAATAGAGATGGTATGTTGCTAATGATAAGATTATGGCTTAAAAATATGATCAACGGATTCGAAAATTATAAAAATAGAATGCTTGTAAGATATGCCGATGGAACAGTACTTCTCCTCTCTATAGAGGACCTTTCTCTCATATCCTCTATAAGATTTGCCTCTCAAATACTTTCAGAGATAACCTTTGAAAATAATCAGGCATATATATTTTCTTCCAGAGGAATCCTATACAAATTTTACCTTAAGACTTTCTGATCATTTATACGACCTGATTATTGTTAAAAATCATACTTTAAGAAATACCCTCAAATGAATAGGTTGATTTTTTTCAAAAATTGGAGTTTACTGAACATATATGAGTCTTAAACGTAGATTACTCCTCTTCCTGTCAATATTACTTATTGTTTTTACTATACTCAATCTTTCTGTCTATATTTATCTCTCAAAAAGGTTATTTGACTCAGGAAAAATTGATACTTTTCTTATCTCTGCCTCTATAATGTCTCGACTTTTAGATGAGAAAGGTGATAAGGAATGTTATCAGGTCATCTCAGACAGAAAACTCTTTGAATATATGCCAGTAGCTATCGCAAAAATCTATAAAGATGGTTCATTTGACTATCTATGTGGGACAGTCACTGACATCAAATTAGTAAAATGGGCAATGCAAAATATAAGTGGGAGATACGGCTTTTTCTATTATAGATCAGAATATACAGGTATATTCAACGATTCAAATAGTTCTGATGGTTCAAGATATCTTATAATTTTTGGGTATGAGAAGGATATAAATAATTTTAGAAAACTAAAAAGTACAATAATATTTTTTGATACAATTCTATTTACCATAATGGGAGTTGTTATTTACCTGCTTATAAGAAGACTCTATCTGAAACCATTTGAATATCTAACAGAACGACTTAAATCTGCCCCTCTTGCTGATGAGTTTATTAAAGAGATTGATAATTCTCAGGATGAGTTAGGAAGAATACTCTCCTCTGTTGCCTCTCTGATCAGAAACTTAAAAAGTGAGAAAGAGGAACTACTAAAAAAAAATGAGGAATTGAGAAAGGCACAGGAGGATCTGATAAGAACAGAGAGGCTCTCAACGCTTGGAAAGATTGCAGCATCCATAGCCCATGAGGTAGGTACACCGCTCGGAACTGTAAGAGGTTATATAGATCTTATCAACAAAGGGATTAAGACAAACCGGACTGAAAACATCAATGAGTATCTAAATAAAATGGATAATGAGATTGTAAGAATCAGCAATATATTAAAGGAGCTTCTGGATTATGCAAGGCCCCCCAGATTTAACATAGTAGATGAGACCATAAACAGGATAATAAGTGAGGCAATAAGTTTCCTGATGATGCAAAAATCTTTTAAGGAGATGAAGATTCATTTTAATTGTTCAATCGATTTCAGGGCACTTGTTGATAGAGATAGAATAAAACAGATTTTGATAAATCTACTTATGAATTCAAGAGATGCGACTGAGGGAAAAGGGAATGTATGGATAGGTTTGGGCGCAAATGACAAATGGACTATCATCACAATCAGAGATGACGGGTGTGGCATAAAGGAAGGAGATAAGAATAAGATATTTGAACCATTCTATACCACCAAACCCTCTGGACAGGGCTCTGGTCTGGGACTCGCTATAGTAAAGAAACTTATAGATAGTATGGATGGTAAGATTGAATTTGACTCTCACTATGGAAAATGGACAGAATTCAGGATATTCTTAAAAAAACCACAATAATAAACCAGATTTTAATTGGAACTTTATTCCCTGTTTCGATATACTCTAAATTCTTAAGACAATAAGCCTAAATCTATCATCTGTCGACTATCAACTGCAAAAAAATGTCTGATGATTAAAATTCTATCAAACTGCATTCACAGCCAGTAAGATCACTTAATTCCTCAATAATATCAACATCGCTTCCTGATTGTGTATCCGCATGTGAAACACCGCTATCAACAGCAACAGAAGAATCCGACATCCCCACATCAGAAACAGTCCCGCTACTCATACAGGCTCCACTTTCATTTGTTAGCGTAATACATTTACTATTTTCCGGACATTCCGACTTTGCAGGATCACATTCATAATAACACTTACCTTCTTTATCTCCCGCCTTTGCAGCCACACAGATAAGCCCTGATTTACATTCTTCAAGTGCATAACACACCTCGCCAAGTCCTTTTAACTCATCAGTATAATTACACTCATCATCCTCTGGCCAGCACCCACCTCCACCATTTGAGAGTTCTGCACAGTAATATCCTGATGGACAATTGCTGCTTTCTATTACGCAATATCTTGAACAGATTGAAATATTTCCATCTGATAAACACAATTCTGATGAGCAGTCCTTTGCTGTTTCACATGGTTTACAGAGATCAGTTCTATTATCGCCCGGAAAACAATAGAAATTATTATCATTCGCCTCATAACACTTAAATCCATTTGGACAACTCCCAGCCTTCCCGATATCACAAATACTGGAACAGATCCCCGAATCACCATTTGCGACACATATATTACTTTTGCAATCGGTACTGTATTCGCAGGCAGATCCAAACTCACCCTTATTTGCAGAATTCTTATTTGGATATAGATAGCATATTCCGTTTATATCATCCTCTTCAATAGTTCTCTCCCTTGTTTCAGCAGGTCCCGAATAGGGATACATTGTAGCACCAAAGACCATTGTATGATCAAGTCCAAAGAGATGCCCAATCTCATGTGTTGCTATATTCTGAATATCCATCTTCCCCTTCTCCCCACTTACAGACCATATAAAATCGGCGGCATTAAATCTTATATCTGCATCTTTTATATATCCATCAGAATAAGTAGCAGGTGTGCAGACAGCTATTGTTCCATAACCACCGAGTTCCGCAGGCCATTTTCCTGTAATAAAAAAAAGATTATTTACAAAATCAGAAGGAGACGCCTCGTTTGAGTCTGTCTTCCCTATATATTTACTGCTTGCATAAGTACAATCTGGCTTTGACCATTCATTAAAGGCATTTACAATTGCATTTATAACATCATTTTCTGGGAGCCCCGAACCATCAGGATTTATATTATATTTCACAGGAAGAGAGGAATCACTCCACTTTGCATCAGAACCATCAGGATTCTTGATGGTATTGAAAGACAGCAAAAAAGAAATCAGCAAAATAAGGAGAATATTTTTCATATATTTATTAAATCTCTTCTTTTCCATAAAATTTCTCCTTTCATACAATCTATTGATTCAAGTTTAAACTTTTATTCCAGATTATGCAAGTAGATTATCTCGATGGTTCGGGATATTTAAATGGGATATCAAAAGAATCAAAGACTCTGCCATCTATATCTATCGCGTCTACCTGAACGCTATCACACATCACATCAAACTTTACAAAATGGTGAATATACTCCGTCTTCTGGACAAATGGGAAATCATTACACTTATGATCCAGATCTCCTCCTCCTCCGCCTACTATCATATGATAAACACCGTTTAAGAAACCTCTCTCATAACCGTGTGTATGTCCATTAATAATAAGATTTACCCCGCCCTCTTCAAGTACTGGCAGCAGATTCTTTCTGATAGGTAGACTCCCATCATAATCGCAGGAGCCCCAACCATCCGTATATGCGGAGTAATGAAATACAGCAATTCTCAACCCTGCCCAGATAGCCTCAGGTCTCCTTAAGGTATTTATTACCCATTTGTGTTGAGGGTCTTCTATTCCAAAAAGATACTTATTGGAATCTATCACAATTACAAACACAGAGCCATATTTAAACCAGTAATAACTTTCATGCTGTTCCTCTCCTTCCGGATATGGATAGGAGACATATCTGTAAAAATACTCTGAATTTGCCTCGTGATTTCCAATAGCAATATAATATGGGATATAAAACGCAAGAGGTCTTATTACATCAAACAGTTCAGTCTGCCATCTATCAGCCTCTCCACCGCGCTCAACTGTATCACCTGCGTGGATTATAAAGGCGGGACCTTCACTGGCAATCAATGGTATAAGTTGAGAATGAATCTCGGGATGATTCTGAGAATCACTATAAGCAACAAATCTAAAAGGTAAATGATTATCAGGATCGGTCCTGAATGAAAAAAACTCGCTCATTTTATTTCCATTTCCAACTCTATAAAAATATGTTGTGCCAGCCTTCAAACCCTCAAGCCTGACCTCATGTAAATCAGATTCTTTACCTATTACTTTATAAAGATTTTCCTTATCTACACCATACTCAACAATAGAGGGCTCTACCTCATCAGTCTCCCACATAATTACAGTAGAAGTCTGATCTGTGTACATAATATATGGACCCTTCTTAAATGGTTTATAATCTACTATATCTATAGGAGAAACATCCAGTTGGTTATTGCAGACATATATATCTGCCCCTGCATCAGGAGAAGTATCAACTGTCAGTTCCAATATATCCTCTATATTATTTTCTTCTTCTGTATTTTCGGAACATGCATACAACAAAAAACTAAAAACAAAAAACAGAAACAAAAATCGTTTTTTCATAAATTCGCTCTACCTAAAATTTTGTATTTAATATCTCATCCTGCAGGCTCTTAAGTTGTATAAAGAATATCTCCTTCTTGAGATCCTGATCATTTTTCAATTTTTCAATAAGTTCTATTGATCTACTTCGCCATTCGGGATTTTTTATTCGGGAGGCAAGCATTTCAATCTTTTTTATATTCCATGGAAATTCATAATACGATGTATAATTATAACAATCATCCTCCTTTGAATTAAATCTCAATGAGGCAGCAGCACATATCTTGGAGGTTACAACAATAGCCTCAACACGATCATAACCATTCTTAGAAAATACATTTATTGCAATACCAATTGCAGGACACGCTATAATCCAGATCAGAATTGCAATATAGATACCCAATACTATCTTTTTTATCATTGTTCGTTATCCTTGAATACTGGCATTTTTGATTCTTTATCTGATACTATCTTTACCGTCCTTGTCTCACTGAATCTATTAGAACCAGGGAAGAATATCTTTACACTATATTTACCGGGTTTCAATTTATAATCCCTCAGCGGGGTAGTCTGTCCCGTAGGTTTACCATTTATGTAAACCTCACCCCATGGAATTGAATTTACAGAAAGTGTACCTTCTCTTTGATTTGAAGACGCAGCAGATATTTTCAAATTCTCCTTCTTTGTCACTTTTTTTGCTCTTTTGTTTGTATCTGCTTTTTTGTCTCTTGAGGAAATATTTTTTTCTATCATAGCAACACCTGACGATCGTCGCTCGCTTAATCTGGCATTGGGTAAAGGTGCAGAATAATATCTGAAAAGGTTGTCTCCCTGAAGTCCAATCGTATTTTCCTTTATGTCATACATATAAGATAGATTATAATTCCCCACAGGCTTAACTGGCTTATTATAAATATTAAAAAGCATTATAAAAATCACTATTGTTAGTATAACTGCCACCAGACTCAATATTGTAAAAATTAATTTGGTCGGATTGGTATGTATATCTGAGAAGAAATCAGACATCTTAAGCGTTAGAACCCTTCCAGTCTCTCTTGCAGTGATGGCTGAGTTATTCAAGAAATTGATTATTCTGAAGAATAGATCTTGAGATGTATCATTTACCTTCTCTTTGATCGTTGGTCTTGTTATAGATAGGGTAGGCTCCGCCTCAACCTCTTTCTTTTTTTCAACTATTTTAGGTGCAGGGGTCTTTTGAGTAACCTCTACCTTTTCCTCATTAATCAGAGAAGCATCTGGATCAACAGCAAAATCTACACGTGTCATTTTCTCACTTAGCTTTTCTGGAATAACTACCTTTGTTACCTCTTCAGACTTACCAAAAAGTTTCTTTGTAAAATCCTGAAGTTTAGAGGGAACAAAGCCTGGGTAGGTCTTGAACAAATATTTCTGAATGTCAGATTGAAGTTCTGATGCAGTCTGATATCTTGAATCTCTATCCTTCTCAAGTGCCTTCATCACTATATCTGCCAGATCATCCGGAAGATCCTCCCTATAAATCACCGGCGATTTTACCAGTCCCTTTTTAATCATCTCTATCTGTTTATAATCACTTTCTGCATAAAAAGGTCTCTGATTTGTAAGCATCTCATACATTATAATTCCAAGCGCATATATATCAGATCGGTTATCTATCTCTAAACCCGATGCCTGTTCAGGCGACATATAATTTATCTTCCCCTTCAATAACCCCTTGGTGGTCTCCTTACTCTTTATATTTGCCTTCGCTATTCCAAAATCAGTAATCTTTATTTCACCTATATCACTGATAAGAATATTCTGAGGACTGACATCTCTATGAATAATATTAAGGGGTTTTCCCTCTGGATCCCTTTTGCGATGCGCATAATCAAGCCCCTTTGCCACCTCTGATGCTATATAAAGACCTATATCAATTGGTAGGTACTGCTTTGTCTGCTTGCATTTCTTCAAATATTTGTGGAAGTCAATACCGTTTACAAATTCCATCGCGATAAAATAGTGCTCTCCGATCTTTCCAAGATCAAAGACCTGCACAATATTTGAATGATTTAAGAATACCGAGATCTTCGCCTCATCAATCAGCATTGTTATAAATTCCTGATTCTGTGCAAACTGTGGATGTATTCTCTTAATAGCAAGAATCTTCTCAAATCCCGATACACCTACAGTTTTTGCCTTAAAGATCTCAGCCATTCCACCAGAGGCAATTTTACCAAGCAGTATATATTTTCCAAAAGCGCACGGAAACTTCATTATAATTATAATAGTATACTTAATAACTTTTGGCAACTTTTTAACATATTGTGTGTTTAAATATCAGGTATGAATAATATTGTAATAATTTTATTGAAAAATTTCGCAAATAGCAATAAAATAGATTTGTTATTATATTTATAGGAGGTATCCATGTATAATATTGCAAACAAGACATTATTATCGTTAGTATTATTTTTTTCATTGGGTCTGTTTATCTATTATTGCGGCACAACAGCAGTTGTTGAGGAATCAATTTCAGGTGACACATCTATGCAAGACATCCAGTTAAATAAAGACGCCATAACAGATATATCCAAGGATACAACAGCTGCGGACACAATTGAAAATGATTCACTGACAGAAGATTCAGTATCAATAGATACAAATGTTGAAGATATATTAGAAGATGTCTCAATTGAAGACATTAGAGAGTCTGATACTATCACAGACCTAACGGTTGAAGATATCGATATGGATGGCGGTGGCGACGGCGGTGGTAAAGACACATCTTATAATGACAACGAAATTACAGACACATCCATCAAGACCTATAGTATATCAGGAAAGGTTACGGTAAATGGTGGGGATCCAGAGAAGGGAAAACAGGTATTTGTATTCCTCTTTGATCAGGTACCAAATGAAAATGTAAATCCCGTTGCATATACCACAACAGACAGTAATAATGACTACATTTTTGAGGATGTACCTCAAGGCTCCTACTATGTCTTTGCAATTTATGATATTGATGGGAACAATAATCCTGAACCAGATCAGGGCGATCCAGTTGGATACTACAACAATAATCCTGTTAGTATTACAAACGGCTCAATTACAGGTGTAAATATCAATATTACAACGATTCAACTTTCAGTCTTATCGGTATTTATGCAGAGACAGCAGAGCAGAAACGCCTATCTGATATCACTCACTGCCAGAATTCTGGATCCAAAAAGTGGAGAACCTATTGAAAATGCCACTGTCACAGCGATAGACAATGTCAATCCTCAGATGATTCATACCCTTACATATAATTCGCAGACACAACAATATGAAAAACAGTTCAACCCATACTCGCAAAACGCCGTAATAGCAGTAGATGGTGAATATACATTTACAATTCAGCATCCCTCATACGGCTCTCAACCCGTAAAACTTAATCTCAATCATAAACCTTTTAAGGAATTGATAACAATAATACAGCCTCAAAACAACTCAACCATTAAGGTTGGAGAGGATCTTACGGTAGAATGGAAGAATCCAGCAGATGTAGAGGCGAATTTATTGATTCAGGTAATGCGAAGGGTTGGTAATCAGATGCAGGAAGTTTTCAAAGATGAAAATCAACCGATAAATAATCCCTACACGATAGATGGTAGTTATCTGAATGAAACAGGTATGTATCTTATCAATGTAGTCTCGGGAAGATTTCGTCTGGTTAAAAATGGTGCCAGTATTGAGGCTACAAGCGGGACAGTCATTACACAGGCTCAATAATTTTATATGGTTCTGAAAATAATTCTGCCTGTTCTTTCATATATAGCTGGTTCTATACCGTTTGGTCTATTGTTTGGGAAAATTTTTTCAAAAAAAGATATCAGAAAGCTTGGTTCAGGTAATATTGGTACGGCAAATGTTATAAGAAATGCAGGGATTACTGCAGGTATACTAACATTTGTATGTGATGTACTGAAAGGATTTTTGCCTGTAATTCTAACACTTGAGTTCCTTGACCTTCAAACGGCAATTCTCTCCGGGCTTCTTGCCTTTTCAGGACATATCTTCCCTGTGTTCTTAAAATTTAAGGGTGGTAAGGGTGTGGCTACAGCATTTGGAGTTATGCTCGCATTAAATTATATTTCTGCACTTATTGCATTCGGGATCTTTATCATTGTGATGCTTATCTTCAGGATATCTTCGCTCTCCTCGATGTCTGCAGCAATATCTATTATCATTATAAATCTGCTATTAAAAGCAGATCCATATATTCTTTTACTCAACATGTTTTTGACTATAGTTATCTTAATTGCTCATAGAGAAAACATTATTAGATTGCTTAATAATCAAGAACCAAAGATGTGGGGTAAAAATTGAGAAAAACAACAAAGATTTTTTTCTTTTTATTAATCTTGTTTATTCCTCTCAACTTATTTGCCGAAGCAGAAACAGAAGATGATGAGGAAGAACAGAGTCTATTTTATCTTCTCAATTTCAACAATCGTTTTGAGATTAAGCGTAACTACCTAAATTCAGACAAACCCGATAAATTGAGTTTTTCAGAGAATAGCACAGGATACTATTTATATGCAGGTGCGAGCATCATCTGGTTTGCAACGGAGAATACAGAATTTGACATGACTCTTAACTCAGGAACTGTAAAGCTGAAAAATTTATACTATGAAAATCAGGAGACAGATACTTACATCAATGACATAAATGCATCAGATTATGCCCTAAAGAGTCTCTTCATCGATGAGATTTATATTGAAAATGATAGCCTGATTAAACTAAAACTTGGGAAAATAAACATAAACAATGCGACAGATTTTGTGTTTAATGATTATGTCTTTGCAATAAGAGGAGACATACCCCTCTACAGTGCATCAAGGAAGGAATTATCTCTTGGTTTACAATATAATACCCTGAGCGGATATTTTGATTCTGAATACAAGAAGAGTCCTTTTGCTATGCTGGATATTACTTATAAAAACAGAAAGAAATTTAAAATCTCCCTATTCTCAAGTTTTCTGTATGACAACGACAATGCCGCTGGAATGCTGTATAAGCCTTTTGTGGAAGAATTTATCGCAAAGCGAATTATTGGAGCCGGCATTGATATAACTAATATCTGTGGAGGAGATCTATCTGAATGCATTCGGGTTGACAGTAGCGGATATCTATTGTGGAACGGAATAGATATGAATCTTAAATTGGGCAATCTTTCTCTTTCTCTGGATCTAATACTCAATTATGGACGGATGAACATAGATCCATATATCGTAGTAGGTGATAAAATAATTGACATCTATAATAGAAGACAGAAGATGAGTGGGGCACTATATCAATATCTTAAATTTGGCGACGGTGTCATGCAGGATACATATTCAGGAGGGACTCAGACAGATAGTACGGGTATGTTAAAAAAAGATCTTTCCACGAGACAGATTTTGGGATTTGCAGCATTTCTTGAGGCTTCTTATAGATTTTTTGACCTGATGAAGGTATCGCCTTATTTTCTCTATATGAGTGGTGAAAATGACCTTGAAAAGAGTGGATACCTGAATTCATTTATATCTGTAAAATCATATATTACTCTCTCAAATATCTTTTTTAGCGGAGGCCTTAATGAAACAGCCTCATCCAGAAATTTTGCGATGGCAGGCATAAATGGATACGGTGTAATAAATCCAGGACTAAGGCTGGAACTAAAAAAAGACAATTCTCCATTTTTTCTCTCTGCTGGTATAATGAAATTCTATTCCTCAATAAAGAACAACTTAAATAAAAGAGACTATGGAACAGAGATGGATCTTGTTTCATCTTATGACATATTAAAATTCTTACAATTAAGTTTTGAGGTTGATTATTTTATAGCAGGAAACTTCTTTGATAAATATTCATCTACCGGCACGATAAAAAATCCCATTAAAATACTCTTTGGACTAAATATCTTTTTTGATAATATGGACTAAGAGATGATTTACGAGATAGTCAAAAAAATATAATTATATTACTTATCATACTTTTCCATGTCTTTTCATGTGACAATGTGTCTCAATGCAACTATTCAA